>JBJXHA010000531.1:0-3227 GCA_046160275.1 Bacteroidia bacterium
CTTCTTCATTTTTTAGCGTGGGACTTAAGTCCCACGCTAAAAAATGAAGAAGTTTATAAAAGGCTTATAAAAATTTAACTCATTTATAGTATAATTGAACAACTCATTCTCTAATAATCACCATTCAGCTAAAAAATCCAATAAAACACACACAATGTTTCTTTTCTTTCCTACTTTTGTAACCTTACTTTTTTATCAACTATTTCTATATGAAACAATTACTACACAGACTTAAATCTTTTTTATGCTTACTTTTTTTGTTACTGATGAATGTAGAAAGCCAAGCATCGCATATTTATGGCTCTAAGATGTGGAATGAACACCTTACAGGCTGTAATTACCGCATTTATTTAACTTTATATTATGATTGTATTGGGTGTCTTCCAGCTGGTACTCAGCCTTCTATTGGTTCACATCCCTACTTTCAATATCAACCTTTATGGGTAAGTGGGGGAGCAGGCTATCCGACCCTTAATAGCATAACGATTAATTCTTTGCCGTCAGGTTGTGGATTACCCATAATACCTGCAAATTTAACCTTATTGTCTTACTATGACATGATACCCGTTTGCCCAACGTCTAGTACAAGTTGTTTAACGGGTAGTGGCGGTATTCCAGATGGCGCATTGGCAACTACCTATTATATGGATGTAGATATTTGTGGGCTAACTTGCCAAGAAATTACCTTTACTTGGTCAGATTGTTGTCGTAGCAATAGTATCGTTTCTATTATTAATTCTGGAAGCACAGGTTTTTACAACAGTACCACCATTAACCTCAACTATCCAACGAATCATAGTGTGGTTATTCCTGATGAAATTCCGCGTTATGTTGCTGATGATGCACCTAGTTCCTTTTCATTAGGTGCTTATGATGTTGACGGAGATTCTTTAAGTTATTCATTGGTTCCTGCAAGAACAAATACAGGGGCAAGCGTATTCTATAGTTTAGCGTTTAGTGCTACTCAACCTATGGGACCTAATTGGAGTGTCTATATTCATCCTGTTTTGGGAAAATTATCTATTACACCAACGCCCGGAGGAGCGATTGGGGGGACTAGCATTATTACGATTGCAGTAGCAGAATGGCGTAATGGTGTACATATTAATACCGTTTATTCGGAATTAGAAGTTAGCCAATTTCCTACTCCTACTTTTAACAACATCCCAAGCATCAGTTATTCTTCCCAAATTACCAATGGCACACAAGTAAATGATAGCACTTTCATTGTCTATCCCAATCAAAATTTTTCTTTTGCGACTCTTGCAAATGATAATGACCTTACTCAGTCCTTAGTAATGTGGTGCGACAATGCAAATGTTTCTCTTTCGCCTTCAGGTACGAATCCCTTAACAGTAAACGTAGGCTTCGCTCCTACCTTAGCAGACACAGGTACACATTATTTTCATTTAAAAGCCTTAGATAATTGGTGTCCTATTCGTGGACATAGCAATCGTTTGTATAAAATCATTGTTCCATCTTGCCTTTTAACAGATACAATTATTCATGCTTCTTGTGGTATGGCAAATGGCTCAATAGACATTAGCCATACGGGACTTACGCCTCCAATCAGTTATAGTTGGAGCAATGGCTCAGTTACGCAAGACCTTATGAATGTCGTAGCTGGCACGTATCAAGTAACAGTTACAGATGCCTTAGGTCATCTTATAACACAAACCTATTACATTTCCAATAGCAATATGCAAGGAAATATCCTCAACGGACCTATTTCTTGTTTTGGAACGACAGGTGTAATGACGGCTTCAGCTTCAGGGGGGGCGTCTCCTTATATGTATAGTTGGAACACAGGTGCGACCTCAAATGTACTCACGAACACCGTAGCGAATGGGATTTATGGCGTATGGGTAACTGATGCTGTGGGTTGTTTGCTACATTTGGTAAGTCAACAAACAAAAGAAGATTCTTGTTACAATCTCATCAAAGGAACTGCCTACCATGATGTAAATGGGAATTGCCAACAAGATGCAGGCGAAGTTGGACTTATGAATCAGCAGGTTCATTTGAGCAATAACTGGAGCTTTTTTACTGATGCAAATGGGAAATATGAGTTTTTGCAAACTAACATAGGAACACAATACGTAAGCTATGTTTCAAATCTTGTGTATCATGGAATAGACTGCCCTACGGGTTATACAGATACCGTAACTTTTGCACAAAATTGGGGTGGTGTTGCAGATAGCAATGATTTTCCCATCAGAATTTATGCAGCGAAAGACCTTTCAGTTGCGGTGTTTGCAGGAAATTATGTGCCAGGATTTCCATATCAAGCCGCTATTTATTACAAAAATCAAGGAACTTTACCTGTAAATAATGTGCTTGTAACCTATCAATATAGTAATGTACTAACGTCTTTGAATTTTTCTCCTGTCCCTTCTACTGTTAATGGTGTTACACAAACCCTTTCATGGAACGTAGGAACATTACAAGCAGGCGCAACAGGGCTACTTCATGTAGGTGGTATTACCAATGTAAGTGCTGTTATCGGTACACCTGCCAATAGTACTGCGGTTATTTATCCGATTTTGGGGGATACCTTGCCTAGCAATAACACAGCCTTAATCAACCAATTGGTTGTTGGCTCTTTTGACCCCAATGATAAAATGGTTAGTCCTAGAGGAGTAGGTAATGCTGGCAATATCACCCACAATGATTCTATCCTCACTTATACCATTCGTTTTCAAAATACAGGAAATTATCCCGCAACTTTTGTGATTTTAAGAGATACTTTGGACATGGATTTAAACTTGAACACCATACAATTAATAGGAATGAGCCACGAGTGTGTAACAACGATTGAAAATGGAAATGTTTTGGTGTTTACTTTTAATAATATCAATTTGGCGGATTCGGCGAGCAATGAACCTGAAAGTCATGGTCATGTTTTGTATGCTATTCGCTTAAAAAAGAACTTACCTTTAGGAACAGAAATTCGAAATAAAGCAGCAATTTATTTTGATTATAATGCCCCTATAATTACCAATGAAGTATTGAACACTTTGTATCAACCGATTTCTATCGAAGACGAGAATTTTGCAAAATCCGTAAGCCTTGTTCCTAATCCTACCACAAATGAATCAATGCTTTCTTTTTCCAATGAAAATGGCGAACTTTACGCCCTCATTATTTCCGACTTGGCAGGTCGAAAAATCGCAAGCCTGCAAAGCAATCAAACGAGTATGCTACTTGATGCCACACATTTCCCTAAA
>JBJXHA010000532.1:0-4379 GCA_046160275.1 Bacteroidia bacterium
GCGTAGTGGGGTCGTGTGTTTGCCAAAATGCTGCAAGCAGTGTTTCAAACGAAACAAGTTGAGGATTATACACGATTTGGCATACCTCCGCATGACCTGTTAAGCCCGAACACACCTCTTTATAGGTGGGGTTCGCAATTTTGCCCCCTTCATAGCCCGAACTTACTGAAACAACTCCTTCAAGTTGTTGAAAAATCGCTTCTACACACCAAAAGCAACCTGCGCCAAAGGTGGCTGTGTCTAATTCTGTTGTCATATTATTTTGAGTTACAACGTTTTGTTTTTGCGAAACCGAAGTTTGAGCAGGCGCGCTTTTTTTCGCACAAGCCGCCAAACTCAATACAGCAAAAATACAAGCAAAGATACTTTTCATTTTGGAATTTTGTAATTAAAATTTAAAGATAAACAAGGCTTGTAACGAGATAGTTTTGGCTTAGTTGCGAAAAATGAGAGGTAAGTTTGCGCATTTGTCGGCTGGGCGACAGTTTGCGTTTACATTTCCCCTTTTTCCATCCAATCTTCTCCTTCCATTGCTCTTGCCACCATCATACTTGCCACATTATCGCCTACGGCATTTACCACAGTCGCAGGGGGATCAACTAAAGCACCGATACTTAACATAATAGGTAAGGTGGTAGCAGGAGGAAAACCATACAACGAAGCTATCAGCAATTCCCCTACCGAGCCTCCGCCCGGAATCCCACTCATTACCATACCGCTCAAAATAGCCACGCCAATCGCAGTTAACATTTCCAAAGGACTGTCTAAGGGATTGCCTAACATGGTCATTATCACCGCAATTTTCAAAATAGCCGACATACAAGAACCGTCCATGTGAATCGTTGCGCCAATCGGAATAATGACCTCGCTAATGTCTTTGGGTACACCTGTTTTATTAGCCGCATCAATATTAACAGGAATAGTTGCCATACTACTTTGCGTGCCAAGTGCGGTAAGGGTAACAGGAATCGCATTTTTCCAAAAAGTTTCTACCCCTTTTCTTTTTCCTGCCCAATATGCATAAGCTGTGAACGCGATGAAAAAATATAAAATCGAAAGAACATAATACAAGCCTAGTGCAATTCCCATAGAAGTAAGCAAATCTTTGCCGAAAACGCCTATAAGGTGAGCAAAATACGCACCTAGACCAATGGGCGCAAAGTACATAATATTATGTATAAGTTTGAGCATTACTTCTGTTCCCGAACTCAAAACAGCGGCAAAGGGTTTGCCTTTCTCTCCTGCCGCATTGGTGGATAAACCCAAAAGCATCGCAAATACAATCAAGGGAAGCATATTTTTGCGAGAAAGCAAAAGGGGGAAATCGCTGACGGTAAAAGCATTCACAATTTGTTGCAGGGAAGTTACTTTTTCCATCGTTTCCACATTAAGTTCGGACGCGGGGAGAGGCGGGAAAGGAGGAACGGGAAAGAGCGTGATGCCGAGTAACATTAAAATGGAAGCAATAACGCCTGTAATCGTAAAGATGAGGAGCATATATGCGGTAATTCTGCCCAAACGTTTCATGTCTTTTACTTCTGCCACTGCCGAAGAAATTGAAAAAAAGACAAGGGGAACAACTGCCGAAAACAAGAGATTTAGGAAAATATCACCCAAAAATTTCAACTTCATTGCCGCCTCTTTGCTGAGAAGACCAATCACACAACCCATCACAATGGCTGCAAGTAAAATGAGCGATGCGCGATAAGCATCTTTGTTAATATGTGTTTGCATAAGCATCGTGTAATTTACAAGTACTAAAAAGTGAAAAGCAAAGGTAAAAAATAAATCGTTAGAATTGAGAATATCTTACTTTGAGAGGGGTAGAGAAAAACTTAAAATGATTCTAAGAATTAATTATTATTTATACTAGAAATGAAAGATTTATCAGCAAATAAAAGATATTTATATCTGTTGCATAATGTTTTATTCTTACAAATGCATGATAATTAATAAATTAAGCCTATTTTAAGATAAACCTTATAATGCCAATGTTTAAACCTTAATTAACCTTTAAAATTAAAATTTCATTAAAAACCTGAAAAAAACAGCACGAAATTTGCTTTTATCATAAAAATTCCTACCTTTGTAGTAAGAATTTTCAAGTGGCTGTCCCCATTGTGTTTTCAAGAAAAGTTAGATATTACCGTTCTTTATATTCCCCAATCGTTCTTTTTCAGTGCTCACTTTAACACGCCAAGCTACTTTGTTTTATTAGTTCTTAAACCTCTTCCCCTCACAAATTCCATTTAAGCGTTAAACGCAAGGTCATGTTCATTTGTATGAATTTTTCTTACCAATGAAAAGGCAACTTGGGATAAATGGAGGTAGAGCCAACGATACATTTTGATTAATAAACTTAGCTTAATTAAATTCTAGTACTTATGAAAAGGTTTTACGTTTTTCTTCTTCTCATCTGCACTCTTGCTATATCTCAGGTATATGCATTGAGTAGCGCACAAGTTCAAATTTCGCGCGTTACAGGTCCTGCTTTTAACAATCAGTCAGGAGCTACTTCTTTGACCAGTCCTGGTCCTCATGCAGCTTATATAGGCTTCAAAGTGAAAAATATTTCTGGAGCTACACTTACCAATTTGCTTGCAGATGTGTATTTGTTCACCACTACACCCAACCTTGCGAGCAACGGGGGCTTAGGACTTGCTGGCGGACAAAGTCGTTACCAATACATTGGAAGATTAAATGCTGGCGATTCGGTTACCCTATTTTATTATATTGCTTATCCTTGGCAAAATAATATTAACTGTAACATCAATATTCGTGTTTCAGACAATACTCCTGGTTTCGCTTCTTATTGTGGGGTAGTAAAAACACGTTCAACTACCGTATTAGGAGGTAGTACTCCTGCTACTTATAATGGGCATATAGATGCGAGTGCTTGTACCGTTACGGCGAATCCCGTAGTAGGAGGTATTCAAAGAATAACCATTAAATACGATTTTGGAGCTGTGCAATCAGGAGAAGAAATTAACTTACAACCTTGCGGTAATACAAGCTTCAATGCAGGAGCATTACAATTGACAAGTGCGGTTGTTACGAATTCTACCATTCCTGGTATTGCTGCAGGCGGAACCCCAGGCGTTGATAGTTTAGGCAACCCTATTGTAAACTATTTAGAGCAAATGTATTACCTTGCAAATGGTGCAGCTGCCCAAGCTTCTGTTACTATAGATTTTTATTTCCAATGCCAACAACCAAATGTAACAACAACAATGCGCCCTTATGGGGTTCAAACAAATGGTTCTGTCATTAAATATACAGAAAACTATGGTCAGCCTACTACAAGTTTTACGCTTGAAACCACTGATTTTCCTTTTACCATTACAAAAACCTCTAATGCACCTACTGCATCGGCAAACGACATTGTAGATTATACCATTACGATTTCAAATACCTCTGGTTATGATGCAGCGTTTCAATTATTGAGAGATACCTTACCCACAGGTTGTACTTTTGTAGGATTGATGGCAGGTAGCAATGTTACTATTGCAAACTCTGCCGAATATCCTACTGCTGGGGCAACAGGTTATGTGCTTTGGTCGGGCTATAGAAATACAGCAACTTATCCATACAAATCACACAAAGTAGATGCAGGGACAAGTATCACCTTACAATATCAAATTCAGTTACCAAGTAACTTAGGCGCAAACAAATATTTCTTGAATAAAGCTTATATCGTTGCTGGAAATACAAATAGTGATGTGGCTACAACAGGAACTTGCGTTTCTTGTCAAGACCAAGATGGAGACAGCGTTTTTGATATGGCGGATAAAGATGATGACAACGATGGAATTGAGGATTATTCAGAAATTTGCGGACTTTGTTATGGTACTGACCCATTAGGAGATGATGATAACGATTTTGTCCTTAACTATTTAGATGCACAAGTACAAGGCTTTGTTGATGTAAATGCTGATGGTGTACATGACGGTTGGGATTTTGATGGCGATGGTGTCATTAATACTTTGGATAGAGATTCAGACGGAGATGGGATTGCTGACCTTCTTGAAGCAGGTGGTGTAGATACAGATGCAAATGGTATGGTTGACTTGCCTATCTCTTTAAATGACCATGACAATGACGGGGTAGTTGATACGTATGATGCCGAGTTTGTAGGGGTCGGTATTCAAGTATATGATACAGATCGCGATGGACAATACAATTTCTTAGACGTAGACGCTGATGGAGACGGTGTGGCTGATATTTGCGAAGTAGGTGGATGCACTTTAGACGCAAATGGAGATGGTATGATTGATGCTGCTTTGCTTGTAGGAAATAATACGGGTGGTTTGTGTGGCTGCGCAACAGGTGTAAACGCAATTGTAACTACAAGTCCTGACATTGACTTTGATGGAATTCCA
>JBJXHA010000533.1:0-3868 GCA_046160275.1 Bacteroidia bacterium
TTAGAAGCCCAATTAATGAAAAATGTATTAACCCTTGCCCTCGAATTTATGGGCAATCCTGACCGCGCAGATGACTTTTTTGACCAGTCTATTATTCGCCCAAAACAAGCCAAAGATGACGGAACAATTGTAGAAACCATTCCAGCAGAAGTAATACAAAACATTGAATCACAAGGCATTGACGATAATACACAAATCACCTTTGAAAACAAAGGCATCGTACCACTACATTTAGGCAGGTATGAAGATAACCTAAGTTATGACCCCACAATTGGCGTAATAATAAATCCCAATCAAAACATAAGCATCAAAGCAATAGGTTTAGGGCAAAGTGGAAATAACTATCTCAATGTCAAGAATTTATCGGCGACCACAAGTGGGGAATATCAATATTTGATTGTGTAGGGGGGAAAGGAGAAATTGTTTAACAGAAGAAATGACATTTTCAGGAAAAAAATGTCATTTCATAAGGCGTAATTAAGTGTCCTTGCAAGCAAGGAACACTTAATTTTACGGGGGGGTAAAACGAGGAAGTTATGGCAATGATTTGGTACGCTTTTATAAAATAAGCATGGGATTTATTTATTTGATTTTCAGAAGAATATCCCAAAGCTCACAAAAAAATCTTACCTTTTACTCCATCCAAAGAAGGAAAATTGATTTGGTTTCGTCTAACCTTTTTATTTTCACAAATTACCAGCAGTATGCACACAGCAAATCAAACCGCTTCAAAAATTCTTGGAAAGTTAGGCATTTCCTTTCTTTTCTTATTTTCACTGCAAGTACAAGCACAGTACAACAATCTTTGGATTCCAGACACTTTGTCGGGTACAAATTTTAATTTGGACATCAAAGACACTTTAAAACAAATTGTAAACACTGGAAATCAAACAATTACGGGTGGAATCAACGGAGATTTTTGGGGACCCACTTTATTTTTTAACAAAGGAGAAACAGTTCATCCGAACGTTCACAATGGGTTAAATGACTCTACTACCCTTCATTGGCATGGAATGCACCTACCTGCGGTCATGGACGGAGGTCCTCATCAAGTTATTCCTCCTGGAACAACTTGGCAGCCTTATTGGACAGTTACAAACAATGCCGCAACGTATTGGTATCACCCGCATTTGCATGAAATGACAGAAGAGCAAATCACGAAGGGAATTGGCGGTTTAATCATCGTCAGAGATAACATTGAATCAGCGTTGGCTCTTCCACGAAAATATGGGGTTGATGACGTGCCTTTGGTTTTGACAGATAGGGATTTTGCCACGAATAATCAGTTTTCTGTTGTTCCTTATGGCGATAGTTTGCTTACCAATGGCGTGTTAAGGGCGCAGTATACCGTACCTGCGCAAGTAGTGAGGTTTCGCATTTTGAATGGTGCAATTGAGCGTTCTTATAATTTAGGGTTCAGCGATAACCGCACTTTTTATGTGATAACTTCTGATGGAGGCTTGTTAGATGCGCCCGTTCCCTTGACAAGATATTTGTTACACGCAGGCGAGCGCGTTGAGATTTTGGTAAATTGTACGGGGCAAAATGGTTCTTCTGTGGATTTTAAAGCCTATAATTCCACTTTATCCAATTTTATTGCAGGTGGTGAGAATTTTCCAAATGGACCTTTTGCAAATTTTTTAGGCAAAAAAGACTTTAATTTGCTACATCTTAACATGGGTGCGGCAACTAATTCTCCCATCACAACCATTCCTACTTCATTGACAACCAATACTTTACTAAGTTCTGCAAGTGCCAATATTACGCGCCACCTTAGCATTATTGACAGTGCAGGTGTACCAGGAACCTTAGGACCGACAGCCTTCATTATTAATCATAAGTTATTCGATATCAATTACAATGAATATCAAGTTCCGTTAAATAATACAGAAATCTGGGAAATTACGAGTTCTTCTGTTTTTGGGCATCCTTTCCATATTCATGATGTAGAATTTAACATTCTTTCCGTCAATGGGGCTGCTCCTGCGGCAGCACAAGCAGGTTGGAAAGATGTGGTTTTTATTCCAGGGAAACAAGGGGGACCTGGGGGAACGAATACGGTTGTGAAATTCATTGCAAAATTTGAAGATTATGCCGACCCGCTTCACCCTTTTATGTATCATTGCCACATTGCCTTGCATGAAGACGAGGGTATGATGGGGCAGTTTGTTGTAACAGGTGGAACGGGGATTGAAGACGCGCAAAAGGCGGACATTGATTTTTCGATTTACCCTAACCCTAGCCACGAAAAAATCTTTGTTAACTTTGCAAAAGCAGGTACGCAGGCTTATTATGCACGCATTATCAATACTTTAGGGAAAACGGTCTATATGTTGCCGCGCCCTGAGTTACAAAACGGCATAGAGATTCGCCAACTGCCCGCAGGTGTGTATCAGTTACAAATTACGGAAGAAAAAACGAAGCGAATCATTAGCAAAAGTTTTGTGGTAGAATAACGTTTAGCTTTTTTCTCATTTTTAAGGCTATTTTTAGCGCGAGAAGGAATTTTCGTGCTAAAAAAGAACTTACATATTCCCTATTTTTTTATTTATCTAAGATGAAATATAAACTTTTTTCTTCACTTTGTGGAAGTATTTTTTTGATAGCAGCGTTTTTTTTGTGCAGTTTTTCTTTGCTTAAACCCAAAATAGTCAACGATTTTCGGCTCAAAAATACTGATGGGAAAATAGTTTCCCTCCAAGATTATCCCGATGCAAAAGGCTTTATTATTGTGTTCACCTGCAATCACTGTCCTTTTGCCAAACTTTATCCGCCAAGGTTCAATGAATTAAATGCAAAGTACAAGGAGTTAGGTGTTCCTTTGATTGCCATTAGTTCCACAGATACGGTTTTGTATGAGGCGGATACTTACCCCAAAATGGTGGCAAAAGCCAAAGCCGAGCATTTTAATTTTCCTTATATTTTTGATGAAACGCAAAGTGTTGCAAAGGATTTTTCGGCTCAAAAAACGCCACATGCTTTTGTGATTTGGAAAGAAAAAGCGCAGTGGGTGGTAAAATACAATGGAGCAATTGATGATAATGGCGCGAAACCCGACCAAGTAACTATTAATTACGTGGCAGCAGCAACAGACGCTTTATTGCAAGGGAAAGAAGTAGAAATAAAAGACACAAAATCTATTGGCTGTCAAATTTATTTTAGAAAATAGTACTGCGCTAGGTAGTCCTACAAATGTAATGCTGTAGGGGCTGTCTAAAAAGTTCGTACCTCTTCGAAGAGTTACGAACTTTTTACGTAGAACATAATAAAAAGGCAATCACAATGAACAATATTTTTTGTGAATTAGCCTTTTTAGACAGCCACATTTTACAAAAACAGAAAATATTATGTTAATGCTTCTAAGCCTGCTTTTAAGCGCGCCCCAGTCCCCGCAAGTGTTAAGCCGAAGGCGGCACTTGCGGGTATCAATCAACAGAAGTCTCCGACTTCAACAGATACGTATAGGTATCGTTTTCCTATTTGTGGAAGTCGGAGACTTCCTATGATTTATAAAATTAAGTGTCCTTGCAAGCAAGGAACACTTAATTTTACGGTTTTTTTAAAATCATTATAAGTATCTGATAATCAATCATTTTAATAATTTTAATCATTATCCATTCTCCCTTATTCATTATCAATTACCTTAATGCTTCTAAGCCTGCTTTTAGGCGAGCCACAGCCAATTCAAGGATTTCGGGCGCGTAGGCATAAGAAATGCGAATATGATGACTTGTGCCAAATGCAGTACCCGGAATTACGGCAACGCCAGCTTCAATCAAATAGAAGCACAAATCTTCGGTCGTTTGAATTGGCTGACCATTAGGCGTAGTTTTTCCTAAAAAATGGGCAATATCAGGATAAAAATAAA
>JBJXHA010000534.1:0-3231 GCA_046160275.1 Bacteroidia bacterium
ATTTTATCTCTAACCATTGCAATTAGTTCATTTTCAAGGTGTTGTAAGTCTATTTCAGCGCCAATTTTCAATACAACAAAACCAAAAGGAACTTGTCCTTTGAGCTCGTCAGCTATGCCAACTACGGCACACTCAGCTACGGCAGGATGCGCCGCTACAATTTCTTCCATATCAGCTGTTGAAAGTCGATGCCCCGAAACATTAATCACATCGTCAATTCGACCTGTAATATAAACGTAGCCCTCTTCATCAATATAACCGCCATCACCAGAAAAATAATAACCAGGATAAGCCGAAAGATAGGACTCAACGAAACGTGGCGTATTATTCCAAAGCGTAGGTAAACAACCAGGAGGCAGCGGCAGTTTTATAGCTACCGCACCTTCTGTATTTGGTTTTACTTGTTGCGCATTAGCATCAAGAATTTGTATATTAAAAGTAGGAACAGGTTTTGTCGGCGAACCTGGTTTGATTGGCAATAATTCAACCCCAGCCATATTTGCAACCATTGGCCAGCCTGATTCTGTTTGCCACCAATGATCAATTACGGGTACTTGAAGGAGCTCACTTGCCCATTCCCAAGTTGCTACATCGCAACGCTCTCCTGCTAAAAATAAATATTTTAGGCTTGATATATCATAGTTTTGTTTTAAGAGGCCTATTGGATCTTCTTTTTTAATGGCTCTTATTCCTGTTGGCGCAGTAAAGAGCACTTTGATATTGTATTCTTCAATCATTCGCCAAAATGCACCAGCATCGGGAGTTTTTATTGGCTTTCCTTCGTAAAGCACTGTCGTACAGCCGTTTATTAAAGGAGCATAAACAATGTAAGAGTGGCCAACAACCCAACCAACATCAGATGCTGCCCAAAAAACATCGCCTGCATGAATGTCATAAATATTTGGTAAACTGTATTTCATCGCAACCGCATGACCTCCATTGTCTCTAACAATTCCTTTGGGTTTTCCAGTTGTGCCAGAAGTATAAAGAATATACAAAGGGTCGGAAGAATCTACCACAACGCAAGGCGCAGGAATAGGGTTCAAACCCAAAAGCCCCTCCCAGTCATAATCACGCCCTTCTTGCAAATCAGCGTATAAAAAAGGACGCTGCAATAAAACCACACTTTCTACTTGATGCGTGGCTTCTACAATTGCTCGATCAATAATTGGTTTATAGGGAATTATTTTATCGAATTCCATTCCTCCGCTTGCCGTTAAAATAACTTTTGGGGTTGCATCGTCAATCCGAATCGCCAATTCATGCGCAGCGAAACCACCAAAAACAACAGAATGAATTGCCCCTAATCGAGCGCAAGCTAACATCGCAAATACCGCTTCTGGCACAAGTGGCATATAGATAATGACTCTATCGCCTTTTTCAACGCCCAAATCACGCAATGCACCTGCCAAACAAGCTACTTTATCTAGCATTTCTGCATAGGTGTATTGCTTTTTTGTCGTTGTTACAGGGGAGTCATAAATCAAAGCGGCTTGATTACCCCGACCATTTTTTACATGATAATCTAATGCTAAATAACAAGTGTTCATTTTTCCGCCTTCAAACCACCGATAAAGTCCATTTTCATCTGTACTAATGATAGCTTCGGGGAAATGAAACCATTCAATCTCATGCGCTTGTTCATTCCAAAAAACTTCTGGATTGATAACAGCATAATCATATATTTCTTGATACGACATGATTTTTATTGGGTATAACTTTTAGTTAAAAAACTCTTGATTTGTAATGAACGTAGCGATTAATAAAGAAGACAAGGAAACAATAAATTGTGTTTTTTTAGCCTTTAAGTTACTGATTAATAATGTTTTACTTATTGTTCAGTTTGAAAAACCGTTCCGAAAAAATCGGAACGGTTCTACATAAGAAACAAAATCAAAATATTTATTTAGTCCATAGTATCATATTCTCCTTTCAGAGCATACCAACCAAAAATAATTAGTCCTAATAAAATTGGAATAGATACAGGCAGTAGCGTATAAACTGCTACTTTGCGTTCATCGACAGTTGAACCAATTTTTCCAGCTAATGTTAAATCCCAAAGATAATAACCTACGATTAAGGCTAATGGGATACTTAATACGCCTATTAATTTTTTTATTGCATTCATAATATTTTAAATGAAAATTGTGTGAAATAAAAGGATATTACGCCTCATTACCATGAGCTGCTTTGCTTGGTAAAAATAAAAATCCAATGATTAAAGTTAAAGTGGCAACACCTATCGGATACCAAAGTCCCCAAAGAAAACTATCTGGTGCCTTGTAAACATCTTTTCCCATTGTTGTCAAAATTGTTGCGATAAATGGCACTAAACCTCCAAATACGCCATTCCCAATATGATAAGGCAAAGACATAGATGTATAACGAATACGAGTAGGGAATAACTCTACTAAGAATGCAGCGATTGGACCATATACCATTGTAACAAAAAGCACTAAAATAGATACGATTCCTACAATTTTCCAAAAATTATCAGCACTTAGGTAAACTGTTGTTTTGTCAACAGGTTTTAGCTTAGCGGCATCAGTTGGTGCAACTGCAAATTTAGTAGTTGTTATAGTTGTATTTTGAACATTGCCATTCCATTGAGCATATTTTGTAACCGTAATCACTGTATCCGAAGGATTTTTTTCTGCTGGTGCAGAAACCGTACTTACAACTTGAACTGCGGCAGCAGGAGGTGTACAAATATCTTTCATTGCACTAAAAAGTGGACGATAACAAACAATGGCTAAAGCCATACCTGCCATCATAATTCCTTTTCTACCAATTTTATCAGATAAAGCACCGAATATCACAAAGCCCATTGTCATTAACAATAAAGCGCAACTGATAATACTTCTATTTTGCTCAAATTCTACTTTACAAACATTTTCTAAGAAAGATTGTGCATAAAATTGACCAGTGTACCACACTACTCCTTGGCCCGCAGTTGCTCCAAATAACGCTAATAATACCATTTTAAAGTTGTATTTGTTACCAAATGACTCTTTTAATGGGTTAGTAGAGGTTTTACCTTCGCTTTTTAACTTTGCGAAAATTGGAGATTCATTCATTTTCAAACGAATATAAATTGAGATACCAACTAAAACCGCTGAAATCAAAAACGGAATACGCCAGCCCCATTCAGTAAATGCTTTAACACCCATATTATGACGTACTAAAACGATGACACCTAAGGCTAAAAATAATCCTAATGTGGCAGTTGTT
>JBJXHA010000535.1:0-3504 GCA_046160275.1 Bacteroidia bacterium
CTACAAAATCGAATAGCGGGTGCGGAAGGTCGGATATTTAACAAAGTTGCCGTTGTTTGTGGGGATACAAACAACGGCAACTTTATGTTTAGAAATAGTATTTCAACAAAATATTAGCTGATATCAAGTTTCAAGAGCATTTCGTCTTCATCAGCATAAGACTTGTCTAAAAATTTTGCTAGTCTCTTTACACAAGTAATTAAATCTTTGTACGGATTCCCTAAGTCTTTTATTTGCCCTGTGGTTTTGTTTTCCTCTTTTAATACAATTACTTCGCTTTGGCTCAAATACTTTTCCCCGTCTAATAAGGTATATATTCGGAGGTTTTCTCTTAGATAAATATGATACACAATTTCTTCGCCTGCTGCATTTGTGTCAATCAATTTAACCGTTGAGTGTTTGTCTTTTGCCTCTTTGAGCATTTTAGACTTCAAGGTTTTGAGAAGAGGAACGAGCGCAAGTACATTTTCTATTTCCTCTCTGTACACCTGCGAATACAAATTGTCATGCGAAAAAGGATTTAGCAAATGGTCTTTATAAACATATAAATCATGGATGAGTGAGAGCGATACTTTATGTTGTTCGTGAATTTTTTTTAGTTGTGCCAACAAATCATTTAACTGCTTGCCCGTAGTTGTTTTGTCCGTCTTGTCTAACATATACTTGTCATTTTCGGGCAAAAACTCGTTCAAAATATTTTCGATTCCTTGTCGCAGGGCGTTTGCCGCCGCAGGATAATCAAAGGCTTTTAAATGCTTGGTAGCCCTCTCAAAATAATCAGTTGATTTTTCGATATAAGGGCGATGCGGCTGTTGGGCAGTGTCTAAATAAATCTCTTTAAATACCCAATCCTCATCACCCACACTTAGCCTAATGCGTTGCTTACAAAGGTTATAAAAAGCCCTATCATGGGTAAAAATCAGTTTTTGAAACTTGTCAAAAAAAGCTAATTCTTGCTTTTTTTCTGTATTCAGAAACGCCTTTACCACTTGCTCTCGGTTGCCCATATCCAAGCTAATGAGCATATCGTCTAAGCACAAAACTTGGTAGTCGCTCTCCTGAAAGCGAGTGCGCAATGCCCCAATTCTTACGGCTATTGCCACGCGCGTAAGCAAGGCTTCATTTAAAAAAGAATGTGGGCGTTTGATAGGGATATATTTTTGCAAGGTTGTATCATACAACTCAATTTCCATTTTGATGCGATAATCATGTCTCTTCCATGCCACCTTATCATAACTAATTTGCTCAGGGTAAGACAAGGCTACCTTTAAATACTCTTTGCCTTGGAAAAAATGCGCTTTCAAAAAATCGTTAGTATAACGTTCTATATTACCCAAAAACTTTCCTATATCAAGGTTAAGGGCTTGTATCCTGTCTTCATAACGCTCTCTTTCGCCGCCTGAAGCCCTTTTTGCCCCTCCCGAAGATTGTGGTACGCCTTTGATAAGCTTATCTATTCGCTCCCGATAATAAGCCTGCGTAGCACTTTCCCTGTAAAAAGGAAATATGTCTTTATAAAACACCTCCCATAGGTTAATTTCTTGTTTGTGGGTTACGTTATAAAAATTGTGTAGCAACTTATAATTGATAAAGTCGCTGGCTTCATTTGCTAAGGCAATGTTTGCGTTACTTTTAGCCTTATCGGTAGTCGTAGTAGTTGAGGCATCTATTCTATCTATGAGTTTTGTGCCTGTACTTTTATCCAGCGTTTCGAGTTCGATATAGGCATCATCTCCTGCACTGGCAAAAATATTTTTCAGGCTGTTGTGTGTGTCAGGGTTAGCCGCATCAAAATGCACAAAATACCGATTTACCTCTTCCAATGATTTGGTACTACTTTGCAAAAAGGTATATAATCCCCAAAAAATAGAGGATTTTCCACTGCCATTTTCCCCATATATCAGTAGGTTTTTACCGCCTAATTCGAGGGATTCTTCGCCATAAAAGGCTTTAAAGTTTTTAAATTTAATACTGTTAATCTTCTTCATTTGCAGTTAATATTTTGCCCACTGTATTAGGGCATAGTAAGCCAATAATTTTCAAACGGTTGCGCACTTTACTTTCAGGTAGTTGCCATTGCTGATATACGTTCAAGATAATTGCTGCTTTTTGGGTGTCAGTGCTTGCCTTTTCGATGGATTGTAGCTCATTTTGCACCGCTTCCAATACATGTACTTGTTGGCTACGCATCTCTTCGCCATAAATGAGTTCGAGTAGGCAAGCATCAGCCACTTGTTGAAAATAGTGGGCTACGGCTTCGTTACTCACCCGCTCAAATAGGCTAGGGCTTTGGACATCGTGCAAAAACAGCAAATAATCGCATAGCACCTCAAACGGCTTTTGGGCAGGGCGAGCGAGCTTAGGTACATAGAGCTTGCGTACATTTTGCGGCTTAACCTCCGCAAAAGTTCGGTTTTCCTCTTGTGTATTGTTGCGATAAATATAATGGTTAAGTTTGCTATTTAAAGCAAGCAAGACATATTTATAGGAAATATCAAAATGTGGATTAAGTTTAAATACCAAAATACTATTCAAAACATAATAATTATAGGTATCATACGTAGCCCTAATGCTGTCGGCAGTTTGGCGCATGATAATTTTTTCGCCTTCAAAAAGCTCTGGATAGCGTTGTCGTCCTAGCGCAAACCAAGGAAGTATTCCTTGCTTACTTTCGCTTCTTTGCATTAATTTATCTCTAAAAGAATTCAAATATTCTTGTATTACTGGATATTGCGTGATGCTTGTATCCCTTGATGTATAAATTAAATAATGCTTCGTATTTTTAATTTTATACTTATCGATTTCGCCGCCTACGAGTACAGGTTTTAGGATTTGGGCTTCGAGGCTACGCTGCTGCGCGAGTTCTTCGGGGATTCTAAAGATTTTGTCTCCGCCTGTGCTAATGCCGCTTGCCACTTCGCTGGCGATTTCGTCTATTTTCCAACTAAGGGCTTCGATTTCGCGCATAATTCTTACCCCTTCGCTGCTCACACCAATTACTTTATTGGGTACTTTATTGACCTCCTCTTTGGGTAATTTGTGTTGAATTTGGAAAAAATCAATGGTTTCGATGGTTTCCTTTCTGTCATCGCTATAATCAATGGCATAGTCGGTTTCTTTTCTTTTGATACTTATAAAAATACAAGTAGGAACATCGGCATTTTCAAAAGTATTATCCCCCAAGTTAATGACTCTTTTGAGGTAGTTTTGATTTAGCAATAAGTCCCTTGTTTTGGTATTTTCGGTTTGAAACAGCAGGTTATTGGGTACAATAAAAGACAGCACGCCATTGTTTTTGAGCAAGGTCAAAGACATGGAAATGAAGTAATTAAAGGTATCAGGGGTGCGCATATGCACATCGGCAAACATAGCCTTAAAGATTTCTTTTTCTTCTTTTGTAAGCTTTGCGCCATACGGGGGGTTGCCAATCACAATATCAAAACCCGCCTCATTTCCATGAAATACCTCGCTAAAAAAAAACCTAAAATCGAAATTACTTTGATA
>JBJXHA010000536.1:0-3080 GCA_046160275.1 Bacteroidia bacterium
AATGATACCTGTTTGATTATCAACGGTATATTCTTGTGGTAAGACATGAATAATTTCCGTTCCTGGCTGTGTAGCTATTTTAAACATTTCCGAGTGAAGGCGAGCAACTTCATCTCTCGTAATTTCTGAGCCTTGATGATTGAGGGTAATGATTCCCTTGTGCTGCATAGAACGCACATGTTCTCCTGCGATGCCAACATGCACCACCTCAATTTTAATTCCCGATTGCTTTTCGGCTTCAGCTACTGCTTCACGAATTGCTTGTACGGTTTTTTCGATATTTACTACTACTCCACGGCTAACTCCATCGGATTCGGCTCTGCCAACTCCCAATATGTTAATTTTTCCGTACTCATTCAATTTGCCCACAATTGCGCAAATTTTGGTAGTACCTATATCTAGTCCTACGACTATTTTCTCTGTGTCCATATCTCTGATGTATAAGTTAAGAACGATTTAGGTTAAAATTTTTAGTTTATATCTTCATGCAGATAGCGATTGTTAGCCTTAACGAATACTATCGGGCAATATTTGATACGTTTTGCTTGTGTCTATTGTAAGAAAATAACGTTCAATCTTTTGTGGATTTGGTTGGCTCCACCTAAAAGCCAAGTTGCTTTTTTCCTTCAAAAGATAGGAATATTTTTCTATTTCAGGCACTGTCATAATTTGCCGCGTTTTATGTGTCTGATGTAAAGCGGTTAAGATTACCGTTTCATATCCTAATGTCCAAGGTTGCAACAACTCTTTCATCAAATGTGGGTCAAAATCACTCACGAGATACCTATCACTTGTGCCAAGTTTATCCGCTTTTGTGAGTAAACTTTCGATATAATCTAACCTTTTACGAAAAACTTTTTGCTCATTGATAACGTATCCTAGTCTTCCTAACACAATGAAACAGATAATTGTAATCAGTATTTTTTGATTTGCCCAAGTGTGTATAATGTCCATTACAAAAGGCAACGAAACAAAAAAGCAAAGCGTAAGGTATTGATTATCAAAGTAAAACTTGTCTGCCCCTTGCGGGAAACTTAGCGTTACAAGCAAAATATAACCTATTACAGCTCCTAACATTAGTACAATTTTAAGGGGCTGCTTTTTCCAAATATAAAAGATACAATTTGCCAAAAACACTATCGGGAATAACAAATAATCTCCTTTTAATTGCGCCAAAAATTGTTGTGTGCTTTTCAGTTGCCAAAAATCGCCTTTTTGTAGGTGTTCTTGTATGCTGTTGAAGGCATTTGCTCGTGCTACACTGTCATACTCAGTAACATGATATTTATGCTTAACATAACACAGACCTAGAAAAAGTAGGCTCATTGCAATCAAATAAGGGTTAGTTTTGTGTTGGCTATCCAAAAATAAAAACAAAACACTATACAAAAGAATGAAAACCATCAACGGATGTGCAAACAAAATCACCAAAGCAAATAGTAGATAAAATGTACTTTTTTCCCAAATTTGAAAAGAGGTGTTTGATGCGGTTAATTCATTACTTTTTTTATCCCAAGCAGCCAAAAACACAGTCATCAACATTAAGCCCTGCTGAAACTCCGACACAATCCAATAAAAAGAATGTGCGCACATAAGGAGCAAAATAAAAATAGGCAACATCAATAACCTTTGATTTCGAATAATCTTATCTATCAAAAAGTAATAAATAGAATATAACAAAATAAAAGTTACTGAATAAATCAACATTAACGATTTCAAAGAACATCCTAACGCTACGGCAGTTAATAAGGGAATTTGGCTTAAAATAGAAACAAAACGATGATGTTGAATGGGAAAATTGCGTGTTTCAATGACTTGTTCGAATGAAAACGAAGTATCAACAAAGACAATTCGCTCCATATAAAAAACAATAGACATCAAAAATAGCACCAAATATGCGAAATATCCTATATGACGTATCGTAAAATATTTATTTATCCAATTATTCACCATTTTATCTTTACTTTATCCCTACAATTTGCCCTCTATATTTTACACTCACGCCTTTATATCTTCCCCACCCAATTTGTTTAATTACTTGGTCATAAAACAATTTTAGGTTGTCAAATTTTTCTTCAATTCTCTTCGAGTCGCCAAATTCGATGTACATATTTCCAATTTGAGGATAAAAGCGCAAATCTCCTGATTGTTGAATGTAAATTTCAGAAATTTGTGCGTTCCAAAAAGGATGATTATAGACGAATTTTGCTACGGGCAAAGAACGTTCAACCAAGTCACAAGCAAAAGAATCCGCAGGTGTGAGAATTTCATCAAAAGTGCCGCGAATAATCGGTACGTGCGAAGCATGACGGTTGACGGTTGGGAATTTTTTGCCATTTTTATCCACATACATATTCGTTCCATCTCCGTCAATAATTCGTGCAATGGGCTCACGCAGCGCGATTTCCAACTTTAAATCCGAACTAAAAGAGCGATAGACTTGTGCATTTTCGATGTACGGGCTTTTTTTCAAAGCTACTTCGACTGCGTGCATATCAATATGACTCATTTTTTCGCCCAACACAGGACGTTTATAGTCCTCTTCTATCATTTTTCGGATTTGCGCCTCATTCAAAAACGCATTGTCCTCTTTACTGATAATTTTCAAATCCAACTTTTTACAAATAAGGTTTCGCTGATAGGAATTGACCGTTCCCAGCAGTACCAATAAAATGATACAAGCGATGGCATATTTGACAGAAGACTTGAGCCTTATTTTCGGAAAAAGCTGAAATTTAGGGCTTTGCGTAGGGCGTTTTTGTTTTTTTTCTGTTTTCGCCTCCGACTTTTGTTCTAATTCCGCTTTTTCTTGTTCAATTTCTGCAAATGTGCGATTCCGTTTCTTATTTGGTGATGATGGATTCATATTGAAACGTTAAGAAGTACGCAAAAATTCCCTACATTATGGTGTAAATTCTGTGTAACCTCCTGTTTTTTAACTACTTATTTTGTAACCATTCCTTTATTTTCCCCACTTCTCTGTCAATATCGCCTGCGCCAATTGTGAGAATGACTGCTGGCTTTTGGATAACTTGCGCAAGATTTGCCACAATTTCCGTTTTCTCAATCAGCTTTTTATT
>JBJXHA010000537.1:0-7716 GCA_046160275.1 Bacteroidia bacterium
GCTAATTTCTACGATAATCCTGCAAAAAAAATAAAAATCATTGGCATTACGGGGACAAATGGTAAAACCTCGACTGCCACCTTATTATATAAGTGTTTTAACGAATTAGGTTACAAATCGGGCTTGATTTCTACCATTTCTTATCGAATTGGGGAAGTTGAGTATCCTTCTTCTCATACAACGCCCGACCCTAAGCAGTTACATCGCTGTTTTGCCGAAATGTATGAAGCAGATTGCGAATATTGTTTCATGGAGGTCAGCAGCCATGCCTTAGTGCAAGGGCGCGTGGAAGGGATTCCTTTTTGTGTTGCCTTATTCACCAACATTACGCACGACCACTTGGATTATCATGGCACTTTTGCGGAATATATTAAGGCAAAAAAGTTGTTATTTGACGGATTAGGGAAAGATGCGGTAGCGATACTCAATGCTGATGATAGAAATGCCAAGATAATGGTGCAAAATTGTGCGGCAAAGGCGAAGTTTTTTGCCCTACAAAAATTGACAGATTATCATTGCAAAATCATAGAAAATACTTTTGAAGGATTGTTATTATCCATTGAAAATCAAGAGGTTTGGTTTAGATTAGTAGGGAGTTTTAATGCCTATAATTTGTTGGGAATTTATGCGGTAATGAAAGAATTAGGAATTGAAACGGAAGATGCCTTTCGCGTATTGAGTTCGCAAACGGGTGCGAGTGGGCGTTTTGAAACTTTTTATTTTCCCAACGAAAAAATTACGGCAATTATCGACTACGCCCATACGCCTGATGCCTTGAAAAATGTCTTGCATACGATTAGCGACATTAATCAAACGCGAGGAAATATTTTGACAGTTGTGGGCTGTGGGGGCAACCGCGACAAGGAAAAACGCCCCCAAATGGCGAAAATAGCGGCAGAAATCTCCAATCAGGTCATTCTCACTTCAGATAATCCGCGTTTTGAGAATCCTACGGATATTTTGGCAGAAATGTATGCAGGTATTTCTCTTGATTTGAAAAGAAAAGTGATGCAAATTGAAAATAGAAGGGAAGCAATTGGAGTCGCTTGTCGCTTGGCAAAAGCAAATGACATCATTTTAATTGCAGGGAAAGGGCATGAAACCTATCAAGAAATTCAAGGAATTAAACATCCTTTTGATGATCGCGAAATGGTAAAAGAACTTATGGCGCAAATTGCGGGATAAATTTCTATTCATAACAAAAATTATTATTTTCGTGTAAAAAATGGTTTTTCGCACAAATAGAACATTTTTTCTTACAAAAAAATGATAATCAAGTGTTTATTTATTTAAGCTAAAACACATTCTCGCTTTTTTGACTAAAAAGTTTTTGCTAAATTTGTATCAAATTACAAAAAAATGTCAAAAATAAAAACATAAAAAGAAGAACGTTATCTATACTTATCAGCAAGGTTTCTCAAATAACTGAAACAGAAATGATAACAATTCTTCAAAAACACAATAAAATAGCCTAAATGAAAAAAGGAATGACAAACCACAAAACTGTTGTGTTCTTGCTATTTATCATGGTGATAATCGCGGGATGCTGTAAACTTTGTACTTGTATAGACGAGCAGCAGTATGAAGATTCGCTCTATTTTCGCTTTGAACTCGACAGCCTCAATGGTGGTTATACGCGGCAAGACATTGACACTTCGTATATTGTTCGCTATAAAAAAGACAGCTTAAATAGACCGATTGACACTACGCAAATTGAGTTAATTGGAACGAATTTTAGGTTTGGGGAATCGTTTACGGCTTTTGGGAATTACGATTATTCCATCGAAGTGCCGAAATTAAATAAAAAGTATTATGTTACAAACATTCTTGTAAATGGTCAGGTGGTCGAAGATAAATGTTGTCAATGTTATCAAAACAACCTCAAAACCTTTCGACTAGATAGCGTAGAAAAAGACCAAAGCGGCTCTCGTTCTCCTATCTATTTAAAAAAATAAACCATAAAAAAAGTAAAAACTAATACTTATCACTTATTAGTCCATAGTCTAAAATATGCTCTATTATTTATTGCAATATCTTGATAATCTGTATGATGTGCCCGGTTTTGGGGTGTTCAAATATTTGTCTTTTCGTGCCATTTTAGCACTTATTTTTTCGTTAATCATCTCCTTATTGATTGGCGGGAAAATCATAAAACTGCTAAGAAAGAATTTGATAGGGGAAAGTATTCGAAAAGACGGTCCCGAAACGCATCACAAAAAGGCGGGAACACCAACAATGGGGGGAGTAATCATTATCGCGGCTATCGTCATTCCTGTGATGCTGTGGGGCGATATAAAAAATGCTTACATCTGGTTGGCATTAGTTGGGATTATTTGGATGGGGCTGATTGGCTTTTTAGATGATTATATTAAGGTTTTTAAAAAAGACAAAGAAGGGCTAAAAGGACGTTTCAAAATTTTAGGGCAGGTAGTTTTAGGATTAATGGTAGGTTTAACAATGGTTTTTCACCCCGATTTTATGGGGACTAGGGCAAATATCACCCAACTATTTGTAATTAAAACTACCGATATGCTCGAAAATACAGGCTTTATGAATGGAGATAAATTATTGAAAGTCAATGGTTTTACTTTTGAAAAATTGCCAGAAAACGGTTCTCAATATCCAGAAATGGCTTCTTATACAGTCGAGCGTATCATCAAGCAAGAGAACAGTGTAGAAGCAATCCAGCAAATTACCATAAATGTTCCTGAAGATGCCGCACGTAGAAAGACAATAGCCAAGGAAATTTTTGGTTCTTATGATAAAAACTTCGTATATCAAACCAATTTACCTTTTTGGAAAGATTATGTTTTTGATTATTCCAGAGTCTGGGTACTAAAAAATTATATTAGCGAAGATGTTTTAGGACGTTTTGTTTATATTTTAGTCGTCATTTTTATTGTTACTGCGGTTTCAAATGGAGTGAATATTACCGATGGAATTGATGGATTAGCCGCAGGCACTTCCGCAATTGTAGGCACAACCTTAGGGCTTTTTGCTTATCTTTCAGGAAATAGCATCTTCTCTAACTACTTACATATCAGCTATATACCACTTGCTCCTGAGCTAATCGTATATGCTGCGGCTTTAGTAGGTGCTTGCATCGGCTTCTTGTGGTATAACACTTATCCCGCCGAAGTATTCATGGGAGATACAGGCAGCCTTTCTTTAGGGGGGGCAATTGCAGTAATGGCATTAATGGTAAAGAAGGAATTACTCATTCCTATTTTATGTGGGATATTTTTTGTTGAATCTTTATCGGTCATCATTCAAGTTTCTTATTTCAAATATACGAAACGAAAATATGGCGAAGGGCGCAGAATTTTTAGAATGTCACCGCTTCATCATCATTTTGAAAAAGGCGGTTTGGCTGAAGCAAAAATAGTAACCCGTTTTTGGATTGTTGCTATTTTACTTTCAGTTCTTGCTTTTGCGACTCTCAAGTTACGTTAGTTTTGCCAAGGAACAAATATTTATTAATCAGCAGTTTAACTATGAAGCCCCTAGTGTGATACACGTTCTTTTATAGTATAATTAATAAAATGAGCAAATAAAAGATAGTTCTCATTTTCGGATAATTTGTGATTTTATTATCTTTTGTACTAAATTTGCAATCGTTCTTAATTTAGTTCCTTTCAATCAATATTATTGGCAAAATAATGAGTAAGACATTGACAAAAATTGTAGTTTTGGGTGCAGGTGAAAGTGGTATGGGTGCGGCTGTTCTCGCCAAGAAAATTGGGGCAGACGTTTGGGTTTCTGATGGCAGCAAAATAACAGAAAGATGCAAATATCTTTTTTTATCAGAAGATATTCCTTTTGAAGAAGAAAATCATACGTTATCGCGTATCCTTGAGGCAGATTTGATTATTAAAAGTCCGGGCATTCCTGAAAAGGCTGAAATTATGAAGATTATCAGGGAAGCTGGCAAAAAAGTGGTTTCTGAAATAGAGTTTGCAAGCTGTTACACAAAGGCAAAAATTATTGCAGTTACAGGCTCAAATGGGAAAACGACCACCACTTCTTTAATTTATCATCTTCTCAAAAATGCGAGCTGGAATGTAGGTTTAGGGGGAAACATTGGAAAAAGTTTCGCGCTCCAAGTAGCTCAAAATAATTTTGACTACTATGTATTGGAAGTAAGTAGTTTTCAATTAGATGATATAGACACTTTTAAGCCAAATGTTGCGGTTATTACAAACATTACTGCTGACCATTTGGATAGGTATGAATATCAAATTTCAAAATATGCTGCGGCAAAATTTCGGATTTTGATGAACCAAGCGGAAAGTGATTATTTTATCTATAATAACAAAGATGCGATTACTATGGAAATCCTCGAAAAAATGGGAGAAATTCTCCCAAAAGAAGGGGTTTTCGGAGGAAGAGTCGCAGGCTTGATGGCAGCTTGGCAAGAGCAAGACGAAATCCATACCCGTATCAATGCGGTAAGGGATAGAATAGATTTGAGCAAGCTCCAACTTCGTGGAAAGCACAATGCACAAAATATCATGGCGGCAATTTTAGCTGTTCGTGCCATTGGACTGCCACCACGTTATATTCATCAACATTTGCCAACCTTTGCTCCTATTGAGCATCGCATCGAAAAAGTGGCTGATATTGAAGGAGTTGAATATATCAATGATTCCAAAGCAACAAACGTAGATTCTGCCTATTTTGCGTTGGAATGTATCAAAAAACCTATCATTTGGATAGCGGGCGGTGTGGATAAAGGCAATGATTATCAACCACTTGTAGGCTTAGTAAAGGAAAGAGTAAAGGCAATTGTGATATTAGGTGGCGGAGGAGATGCCTTAAAAAGTGCGTTTGGCAAAAATGTCAGCACTTTTGTTGAGTCGCAAAGCATGGAGGAAGCTGTAAAAGCAGCCAAATCTTTAGCACAAAACGGAGATTGTGTGTTACTTTCCCCTTGTTGTGCGAGTTTTGATTTGTTCAAAAACTACGAAGACAGAGGAAAACAATTTAAACAGTTTACAGTAAAACAGTAAGCAGTAAACAATTTCTGCTGATAACTGATAACTGATAACTGATAACTGATAACTGATAAATATGATTACGTGGTTATTACAAAAATTGAAAGGCGATAAAATCATTTGGATTATCGTTTTTCTGTTGGCTCTGATTAGCTTGCTCGCCGTTTATAGTTCGGTGAGTGCGCAGGCTTTTCGCCTAGCGAAAGGCAATACTGAGCTGTA
Organism: Bacteroidia bacterium; assembly: GCA_046160275.1. Classification (GTDB taxonomy): domain Bacteria; phylum Bacteroidota; class Bacteroidia; order J057; family J057; genus JBJXHA01. The sequence continues at coordinate 5,217 of JBJXHA010000537.1, forward strand.
TTTGCTACGTCAAATGTTTTTTCTGATTGTAGGCTTTATCGTAATGTATGTTGTTCACTTGGTTAATTATCGAGTATTTGCAAAAGTTACGAACTTGCTCCTGTTGCTGTGTATCCCCTTGTTGGTTTACACTTTGTTTAGTGGGCGCGAGGTAAACGAAGCATCCCGATGGATATCGGTTGCGGGGCAATCCTTTCAACCCTCAGATGTGGCAAAATTGGCAATTATCATGTATTTGGCAAAAATGCTCTCTCTTAGGCAAAAAGTAATTAAGGACTTTGTAGAAGGATTTCTTCCGGGTATTTTTTGGATTTGCGTCATCTGCGGCTTGATTGCTCCTACTAATTTAAGTACGGCTTTGGTAATTTTTACCGCAAGTTTATTAGTACTTTTCATTTCAGGGGTGGAATTAAAATACATTGGCTTACTCTTTTTGATTGGGGTCTTAGGTTTGCTCATGTTATTAACCTTTGCAAAACGTTCTACTACTTGGAAATCGCGCTGGCGTTCTTATGTGGCACAATTAACCACAGACGAAAAAGCCTTGATAGAATTACGCAAAAGCATGGGAAAAGATGCCCAGTTTTTCCAATCTTTTCAATCCAATGTAGCCGTTGCGACAGGTGGTTTTTTTGGAAAAGGAGTTGGAAAAAGCTCACAAAGAGAAAATTTGCCGCTTGCATTTTCTGATTTCGTGTTTCCTATCATCATCGAAGAATATGGGTTATTAGGAGGAGCTATCTTGATTTCGCTTTATTTATTATTGCTTTTTCGCACAATTACAGTCGTTACCGTTAGTCGAACCTACGGCGCATTAATGGCAGCAGGATTGGCATTTATGATGGTGATGCAAGCACTTATTCATATGGGCGTAACAGTGGGTTTATTACCTGTAACGGGCTTAACCTTGCCTTTTGTGAGTATGGGGGGAACATCTATTGTGTTCACTTCCATTGCATTAGGTATTATTCTAAGCGTAAGTCGAGATGCAATTGAGCGGAAATTGGATAATAACATGGAAGTTGATCCGAAAAATTTAATTAGAACATAGCATATATATAGAAAATAGTTAAGCATGAAAATCTATTTCTTAGGCATTGGCGGAATTGGCATGAGTAACCTTGCAAAGTATTTTCATCTGAAAGGGCATGAGGTAGCAGGATATGATAAAACGCCTTCGGTGGTAACAGATGCCTTGCAAGAATTGGGGATTTCGATATATTTTGATGCAGACGAGAAGCATATTGAGGGAGTAGATAAAATGGTTTATACGCCTGCCATCAAAGAACACATTGAATTTGAGGCAGCGCGAGAAAAAGGAATCCCGATGTATAAACGCTCACAAATCTTGGGCGAAATTAGTCGAGATTACCAAACCTTAGCAGTAGCGGGCACGCATGGCAAAACTACCACTTCTACCATGTTAGCACATTTGTTAAGAGGTTGCGAAATAGACTGTACGGCTTTTTTGGGGGGGATTTCTCGCAATTTGAACGGAAATTTTGTTTTTGGAACTTCCCATTTTGCCGTAGTAGAAGCAGATGAGTTTGACCGTTCTTTTTTGACACTTTCGCCACAAATGGCAGTTATCACCTCGCTTGATGCCGACCATTTAGACATTTATGGTACACCCGATGAGATGCACAAAAGCTATCGAGAGTTTGCCCATAAAGTAGCGAAAGAGGGGTTTGTGTTGGTGCATCATAGCGTTGCTAATTTTGATTGGGGCAGAGAGGTGCATAGTTACGGCATTGAGGAAGGTGAATATCAAGCGAGAAATTTGCAATATGGCGATTTATGTACGACCTTTGATTATATATCTAACGATTTGACAATCAAGGGAATTACTTTGCCAATGCCCGGACATCATAATGTATTAAATGCAGTTGCGGCAATTACTTTGACGATAAAAGCAGGCGGGAATGTGGAGAAAGTAATAGAAACCTTGGCAAATTTCAAAGGGATTTATCGCCGTTTTGAGGTGCATTTTCATTCGCCAGAGATTTCTTACATTGATGATTATGCGCATCATCCCACAGAAATTGAGGCGGCAATTCACACCACGCGTTCTTTGTTTCCCAATCGGCAATTGGTAGCGATTTTTCAGCCGCATTTGTTTAGCCGCACCCGCGATTTTCTCACAGGATTTGCGGCGGCTCTTTCAAAAGCAGATGTTTTGTTGCTCAATCCCATTTATCCTGCAAGGGAAAAACCGATTGAAGGTATCACATCTGAAAGGGTTTTGGAATTAGTAACAACGCCTAATAAAAAGCTGATTGAGAAAACGGAAATTGTGGCAAATCTTGCGCAAGTTATCCAAAAGCCAGAAGTCATTCTCACAATTGGCGCAGGCGATATTGACAGAGAAGTGGGTAAAATAAAGGAATGGTTACAAAATAAGTAGTTAAAAAACAGGAGGTTACACAGAATTTACACCATAATGTAGGGAATTTTTGCGTACTTCTTAACGTTTCAATATGAATCCATCATCACCAAATAA
>JBJXHA010000538.1:0-2989 GCA_046160275.1 Bacteroidia bacterium
AGCTGCCGCATCAGCGCAAAAACGAAGTTTTTGCCACTGGAGGGCAGCTAAAGCAGCCCGTACAACAGGCATTTTTAAGTGAAATTAATTAGCTGCCGTATCATTAAAATCAATTAACTAAACGCACTTTTGTAGCGGCTGCTTCAGCTGCCGCATCAGCGCAAAAACTTCGTTTTTGCCAATGGAGGGCAGCTAAAGCAGCCCGTACAACAGGCATTTTATCTTGCGTTTTTGGGAAGAAATAGTTATTCAAACCGCTTTTTAACATGTAAATCCACCCTAAACGCAAGTTTTTCCCCGCTCTCTACTTATCGGCACTGTTTTTGTAATGAATAATATTGATTTTATTGCAATAAATGGGGGCATAAAAAGGTAAGATTTTCTGCGAGAGAAATTTTTTAATAGATTGTTAATGAGTTTAATATAAAATAAATTTGGGGCATTTCTCATATTATAAAAGTGGGACTAAGGGCATTTTAGGGTAAAGTAGGGAAAAATCCTTTTTTTTTCCCCTACAAAAAAACATAAATTGCGAACCGATTAATAGTGCTAAACTTACATATAAATGACTTTTTTTAAAGTATTCATCATAATTTCATAATTTTTTTTCATCTAATTCTAAATTTTTTAACAAATGACAGTTCGATTACAAAAATCTTGGCTCTGTCTGTTTTTCGTCCTCGCAGCGTGGGTGACGGGAGCGCAGGCACAGCTAAACACGTTAATGACGCGGTCAACGTTTACGGGTACTTATACCCCGATAACGGGTACAATAGCGACTGCAGCGCAGGGAGATGATTTTACACAAGCGGGAGTGCCAATAGGATTCTCTTTTTCCTATTTGGGTACTGCTTACACTACGGTTAATGTTTGCTCAAATGGCTGGGCAAACTTTGCAGCATCAACTACTAGTGCCGGTAATGGAGGATTAGGGACTACTACTGCTCCTAATGGAACCATGGCACTTTGGTGGGATGATATGAATTCCTCAAGTGTGCAATATCTCACTACGGGTACGCCTGGTAGTCAGGTATTTACGATTCAATGGACTTCTCTTTCTTTTTTTTCAGGGTCAACACGTACGATTAACTATCAACTCAAATTGTATGAAGGTACAAATGTAATTGAGTTTTGGTACGGTACAGTTTCTGGAACAAATTTGTTGGCTAGTGCTTCAGAATCAGCCTCTATTGGTATCGAAAATACAACGGGTGGTCCTGGTAACTTCATTGATGCGACTTCAGGTTCTTCTTACATCTACAATGGTACACGAAATTCAGGTCAATGGCCCGCTCAAAACTATCGTTTTACACCTGCTGCTCCTACGGCTATCGCAGCAGGGACTTATAACGTAGGTGCAGGACAAACCTACACTACTTTAACGGAAGCGGTTGCTGACATCAATCACAGAGGTGTTGCAGGTGCTGTTGTATTAAACCTTACAGATGCTGCTTACATTGACAGAACGATTGGGGGGGCGGAAACTTTCCCTGTTGTATTTGGTCCCGTTGTGGGCGTTTCTGCTACAAATACGGTTACAATTCAAGGAAATGGAGCAGATTTGCGTTATGCGGGTTCTGTATCGGGTTCTTGGGGAAATGGCTCGGCTTCGGGAACGATGTTTGCTACTTTGGGAGAACCTATTTTGGGCTTGTGTGGTATGGATTATTTGACGGTGAATAACTTGAGCTTAACGGCTGCGTTTGGTGCTTCTACTGCTTATGGTATAAATACAGGCACTCCTACGCGTGTGGATAGAGGGATTGCGGTGCAGAACTGTGGTGCTGCGAATATTGCCCCCGTTTTTGTTCAAGCTAACCCTGGTGCGCAAAACAATACCTTTACCAACATTAGCATCACACTAGACAGAAATAATACAAGTACGATGGCGATTGACCAAGGCAACTCAACTACGCCTTCTGCCGCTACGGGTGCTAACTCTACCAATATTTATAAGAACTTAACCATCAAAAATTCGCATAAAGGGATATCTTTGGGGGGAAATGCTACTTGGCCAGATATTGCTTGCGAAATTGGTACAACGGCTTGTTCTACTTTTAACACGATTGGCGACCCTGCTACGGCAAATGATTTAGGTTTATCTACCTTAACTACTGCTGCTTACGGGATTCAAGCGACGAATCAAAGCGGTATCAAAATCTATAACAACATTGTAAGAAACATCTCAACCTCAGGTGGGCAAACAGATGGTATCAGTGTGTTGACTTTCCAAGGAACTTCTGAAGTGTATAACAACAAAATTCAGACCTTGAGAAACACAGGTACTGCTTCTACCGCAGTGGTTTCTGGGATTCGTGCTACGCATACAACTACAGGTACGCATAGTTTGAGAATTTACAACAATAGTGTTTCAGAACTTATTTCTAGTTATACAGGAGCTGCTTCTGCTACTCGTGTTTCAAGGGGGATTTTTATTTCTGGAACAGGCGGATCAACCACACAATCTTACGAAATTACAAACAATAGCGTAAGCATGGATGGAAGTGCTAGTCCTAATATTAGTAGTACTTGTTATGAAATTGCTACTACTTCTGGACCTATTTTTACGCTTAGAAACAATACATTTGCCAACTTTACAGGTGCGCAAACAGGCGTGGCTAACCATCTATGTTTGTTCTCTACTTCTGCTACCCTTTTTGGAAATACAGGAACTAGCTCTAATTATAACGACCTATATGTTGCTAACGCAACGAACGGTTTTACAGGGGTAGGAAATACGACTACTTATGCAACCTTGGCAAACTGGCAAGCAGCAATGGTAGGGCAAGAGGCAAACTCTGTAGCCGCAGACCCTCTGTATGGGAATAATGCCTCAGACTTGCACTCTGCCGCAGGTGCCTTAAATGGTGTAGGGCAAACTCCTCCTGCCTACCTTACTACAGACTTCGATTGTGCAGCAAGAACTGCTCCACACGATATCGGTGCTTATAACATTAATGCCTGTTCAACAGTAGCGGGTGGTACAATT
>JBJXHA010000539.1:0-3596 GCA_046160275.1 Bacteroidia bacterium
TTTATTTGAATTTGATACGAATTTAAAAATATTTCCACCTTTGCGCTCTCCCGAACAAGTCGCCGCACTCAAAACCGCGATTCAAGCGGGAATCATAGATACGCTTTCTTCTGCACATTGCGCTCAAGGCTTAGAGGAAAAAGATTGTGAGTTTGAGAATGCAGAAGCAGGAATGTTAAATGTTCAGACCTTTTTTGCCTTAGCAAACGAAACACTTGTGGCATCAGGTTTGATTTCCCTCGCTCGCTTGATGGAAATAATTAGCCAAAATCCACGTAAAATTTTAGGTTTACCCACTTCCATTGTCCAAGAAAATGCCCCCCTAGATTTTACCCTTTTTCAACCCCAAGCAGCATGGCAATTGACCGCCAAAGACATTCCTTCACGCGCCAAAAATAGCCCCTTTTTAGGAAAAGAGCTGAAGGGAAAAGTGTGGGGAGTGTTGGTGGGGAGGTAAAAGTTGATTATACTTTACGCGGGGTAAATTTTCTCATATTTTAGCGCGGGAATTAATTCCCGCGCTAAAATATGAGAAAATTTATAAAAGGATTTGGAAGAATTATCCCGTTTACAGGATAACTCCTTATTTACTCACATTAAACAAAAAGTGCATAATGTCACCATCTTGTACGGTATATTCTTTGCCTTCGATAGACATTTTGCCTGATGCTTTGGCGGCAGCTTCTGAGCCAAGTGCCAGATAATCAGCGTATTTAATCACCTCAGCACGAATAAAACCTCTCTCAAAATCAGTGTGGATTACGCCTGCGGCTTGCGGTGCTTTTGTTCCTTTGGTAATTGTCCAAGCACGAACTTCTTTTACACCTGCGGTGAAATAAGTTTCTAATTGCAACAAATCATACGCTTCCCGAATCAAGACATTTAAGCCTGCTTCACTTAGCCCAGATTCTTCCATAAAAAACGCTTTTTCTTCGGCATCTTCAAAGGCTTGCAACTGCTCCTCAAACAAAGCGGAAATGACCAATACTTTGGCATTTTCTGCCGCTACTGCCGTTTTTACCAGCTCCGTAAATTGATTACCCCCCTTAGGCAAACTTCCCTCATCTACATTGCACACATATAACACAGGTTTATCCGTCAACAATCCCGCATCAGCCATAAAGGCCTTTTCTTCGGGTTCGGCATCAATCGTGCGCACAGATTTTCCTTGTTCAACGTGAGCGATGTATTTTTGAACGATTTCGCATTGACGAAATGCCTCTTTGTTGCCGCCTTTTGTCAATTTTTGGCTTTGCTCCAAACGCTTTTGCAAGGTTTCTAAGTCCTTGAATTGCAGTTCAGTATCAATAATTTCCTTGTCACGCAAAGGATTTACGCCTCCTTCTACGTGGATAATATTTTCATCTTCGAAGCAACGCAAAACATGAATAATCGCCTCACATTCGCGGATATTGCCCAAAAATTTATTTCCCAAACCTTCCCCTCTACTCGCCCCTTTTACCAAACCTGCAATGTCGACAATCTTCACCATTGTCGGCACAATTTGCTGCGGATTGATTAATTTTGCCAAAGCGTCCAAGCGCGTATCAGGCACAGGCACCATGCCGATATTGGGGTCAATCGTACAAAACGGAAAATTCGCCGACTGCGCCTTTGCATTCGACAAGCAATTAAACAAAGTAGATTTCCCCACATTAGGCAAACCCACGATTCCACATTTAAAACCCATAATGAACAGTAATTCAGTAAACAGTTATCAGTAAACAGTAATTCAGTTATCAGTAAAACGGGAAGAGAAAGCACAGCAAACACAAAAATCCTTTTTCACTTTTCCTTTTTCGCTTTTCACTTTCCCCCCCTCTTTTCTGGCGCGCAAAATTACGTTTTTTTAGGTAAAAAAAGAAAAAAAAGCTGAGGGGGGGATAAACGGGTAAAGGCAAAATAAAAAAAATTGCATTTTTTTTCTAAGTTGGATTGATATTGGGGTTTTGAGTTACATAGTCTAGTATCAAACCTATATAAGTTTCCCTAATATTAAATTAGCCATATTTGTATAACTTTTAAAAGTATTACCATCAGATTGGCAAAACGAAAATAGGACAAAGTTGAAACTAACAAAAAATAAACACACATTAGCCATTTTTGTTTTAATCCGAATTGTATCTAGTTAAATGAAAAAAAATATTTAACTTGGCAGCCTTTTTAGATACCAAGTTATTACTATTCGTAACGGCAGAAACCGTATTTACTTAACACAGAAAGAAATCGCTTATGAAAATGTATGTTTATGGCTGTTTGTTAGCTTTTTTTTGTCTAGCTTGTTTTTGGGAGTTCTCACCTCCCAAACAAGATCCGTATGCTTATTTAGAAGACGATAATCATCAGGAAGCATCTGCTTTTTTAGAAGAAGCGGATAAACAAATGCGTTCATTTAGAGAAAATAAGGTACGCGATGCTGCTGAAAAGCTAGATTTATATATGAATATTGATACAGTTACTACGGAGAAGTATCAATTCTATTTTAGTGAGAATCATACTTTAGTCATAAAGGAGAAAAATAAAATGTTTTGTTTATATGAGCCAAAAGAGGATAGCGTTATCTTGCGTAACTTTTACCCCGACCCTAGCTCTCACTATGTAGCCTTGCTGTTTTCAAAAAAAGCTAAAAACGCAGATTACATTCGAATATATGATTTAGAAGATGCCCTTCCCGTCCCAAGCAATACGAATGGGGAATATCCTATGAAGGGAGAAGTGGAAGATGTAAGCATAAATAACAAAATTATTTGGGATAAACAAGGATATGGCTTTTATTATAGCACGAATTCCGCCAAGACAGGTTACCTTGGTCAAGTGAAATATTGTAAAGTGGGGAAATATACAGATAGTATAAGTGTTATTTACGAAGCGAAAAGCGATGCGCTTGAGCGTTTTGAATATTTATCTACTATGAATAGTTTATTATATGTTTCAGCACATGGCATCTATTATAAAAGCATTTCCCAAAAAAAGGATTCGTTTTATTTAGGGGCTTATGAGCGAAATTTTGCATACATTGGAAACAGAGAGGGTTGTTTATTTTATACCTTTGACGAAAATTCGAGTTACAAAAAGATTCACAAATTAAGCTATGGAGATAAGAGAGAAAACAAACAAATGATATGGGGTGGTACATTCAAAATACCAAGTATTCAGCAAGAATATTTGATTGCCTTCTCAGAAATAGGTTCGCAACTTTATCGCAAACATTTAATCACAGGGCAAATAGATACTTGTACTATTCATAAAGGGGAGATATTGGACATTAAGTATAAAAAGGATTTTGTTCGCTTTAGTATAGGTACGATATTTAGCAAACAAGATTATCAAGTTTATTATAAAGATTTTCGAACTGTTTATTCCTTAGCTTCCTCCTCCTTTCCTAAATTAAACATACGATACGAGAAATATCCAGTAGAGGACGATAGTTTGGCAATAACATTGTATTATAAAGGTGCTAAAAAGCCAAAAGAGATAAAGTCTTGTTCTGCCTTGATGTGTGTCTATGGAGGTTTTGGCAAAAATGTACCTCTTAACCCGTTTATGGCAAGTTGGGTCATGGATTATGATGGGATATTAATTGTGCCTGAATTGAG
>JBJXHA010000540.1:0-12024 GCA_046160275.1 Bacteroidia bacterium
TCTTACAAATCCTTCAATATCAACAAAATACATATTAGGAGAAAAAAAGTTAGCGGCTAGGCTTTTCACACTCGTATCAACTTGCGGAAGGTGAAGTGTATTCATAATTTTTAATACTTCGGCATCAGTTCCCGTGGCAAATATCCATTTATCGGTATTGATTTTTTGGGCTTGCGCGAAAGCAGCCATTTGTTCGGGCTTGTCTTGGCTCGGAAATGTAGAAATCGTTAGCACTTTTACGAAGTCAATGATTTCTGCATTTTCGTAATATTCTTGTTTAATATTGCCAATTAACACATTTTTCCGCATCGTATCTACTTGCGGGTTAAGAGAAACAAAATTTACCAACCATACATGGCCTTTCATATTTTGCAAGGTAAAAGGGTTTCCATTTTGGTCAATTAGTTGAAAATCCGGCATTTGCCTATAAGAAAAAGATTGCACCTGTTTTTTGTCCGCGCTCCACACTGTGTCAGTGATTTTGGGCAAGGTATGGAACACAGGCGTTGAGCAACCTTTTAAAAAAGCGAATAATATCAGAGGCAAAAACAAAGTAGCTCCGATGATAAATGAGCGCATTTTTCCGTTCATATTTGTTTATTCAATTTGTGATTAAGTAATGGATAATTAATAATGAAAAATGGATAATGATTAAAATTATTGATTATCAGACACTTATAATGATTTAAAAACCTTAATACTTTTGATAAAGTGATTAAATACTCGTTTACATTTCTATTGAAGGATAACATTTTTTGTATATAACCCCAAAAAACCTCGAAGGTTTTGTTCCCTTCGAGGTTTTATAAATATATCTGTAACTTATATTCGTGGATTAATGACCTCCGCCATGATTTGCAGGTGCAGCAGGTTGCTCTGTTTTCGTGCCTTCTGCTTTTTTAGTAACTGCGTTCTCTCCATAATGAGAGCCTTCTCTTACCATCGCAATTAATAGCCACATAATGAAAACAAAAGGAATACCGATGCTCCAAATCAAGCGTTTTACCTCATCGCCCAAGTGCATAAAAATGGAAACAATAAGGTAAGCTTTTACCAAAGTAAGAATCATGAAAATTCCTACCTTTATAATATACATATCAGGAGAAGTCATACCAAAAGCAATGATAAACTCCAAAGTAGTAATTGCTGTAAGCCAACCTGTTGTCGACCAAATGCGTTTTCTGGTTGCGGCTCCGTTATCTGTTGTTGCTGACATAGCGTTAATATGTGAAAAGTGAAAAATGAAAAGTGAACAAAGAAACACACAGACAATTATAAATACGAAACATCTTTGTTTATGTATAAATTGCTAACTGTTTGCAGCTCATTGTTTTCTAAAATTTAGATAAGATAGAAAAGTGTAAATACAAATACCCACACCAAATCCACAAAATGCCAATACAAACCTACTTTTTCCACCATGTCATAGTGTCCTCTTTTTTCATAAGTACCCGCCTCTACATTTAGATAAATGATGAGATTGATAAGCACCCCACTAAAAACGTGCGTTCCATGGAAACCTGTTACAAAGAAAAAGAAATCACCGAATGCGGGAGGTCCATATTCATTTTGGATTAAGTTCGCACCACAAAAGGCTTTTACAGCTTCGTGCGCACCTTCAGCCGCGCCATGCGCTGCATGACAAGAACCTGAGATGAAGTGATACCACTCGTATGCTTGGCAGGCAAGGAAAGCCGCACCACCCACTACTGTCCACAACATCCATTTAGAAACTTCCTCGCGTGAATTACGATGCCCAGCTTCTACCGCTAACACCATTGTCACACTACTTACAATCAGAATAAATGTCATCAATCCCACGAAAGCCAAAGGCAAATCAATGTGAAATACCTCATGCAAAACGGGAAAGTGAGTAAACACTTTTTCTGGATTTGCCCATGGAATCCCTGCTGAAATCGAGCGAATCCGTGTAAGCCCATAAGAAATCAACAAAGAAGAAAATGTGAAGGCATCTGATACCAAGAAAAACCACATCATGAGTTTCCCATAACTGGTATTAAATATCGGACGTTCGCCTTCAATCAGCATTTTGGAATCTACCGTAGCGTTTGCCATGCTATCAATTTATCGGTTAAATTTTAATTTTACTTTTTTGAGAAAATGAGAGAACCTTCATTTACAAGTATTTAACTAAATGAATTTGTGAAAAGTTATTTTTTTCACAAACAACTCTCCACATTTCTCACACAAAATCGGGGGCAAATTTAGTAAACTTGCCTTACAATGCAATTTTTTTTTAAGTTTTTTTCATTGCAATAAAGAATTTCCCCTTCTGATTCTTCATTTGAAAGATGTTTAACCGTAAACTTTGTGAAACAACCTCTATGTTCCATAACAATCCGTAACTTTTTCACGAGCAAATTGAGAACTTTTTGGGAAAGATGCAAGGCAAAAGCGGATTTTCTAAAAAAATAATTGAGGCTTAGTTTTGTAAATTGGAATGATATTTTCTATGTTTTTTCTTATTAATTAACTCAAAAATGAAGGATTTTTTGGTAAAAATATTGATTTTTATGAGCTTTTGGTGGTTTTCGCAAGCGGCTTGGGCGCAAACAGATATGTGGAAAACCTTAGGAAAAGTAACTTTTCGTGGGGAAAGGGATAAATCCGTAGGTTATGATGTGCAGTATCCCGTTTTTTCGCCCGAAGTGAAGGCATTGAAAGGGAAAACGATTGTGATTAAAGGCTATATGATTCCGATGAATGAATCTAAGGGCTATTTCGCGCTTTCTTCCAAGCCTTATCAAACTTGTTATTTTTGTGGGGGCGCAGGTATCGAAACGGTGATGGAAATTTATTCCAAAAAACCGATTAAATACAGCGCGAAACCTATCACCTTGAAAGGGCGTTTGAAATTGAATGAATACGACATTCTCAATCACTTGATTTATATTTTGGAAGATGCCGAAGCTTTATAAAATAAAAATAACATTAACACTCTTTTCCCTGTTTCTTTACGTATGAGAGAAAAAATGCTTGTTTGTTTAGAAAAAGATGAGTAACTTTACCTACTCAAATTTTAACTGAAATTTTACTTGATTTTGAGCTTGTTCCCTGAAACATTTTGCTTTGATTGATTGTTAGACTAAGGAGATTTTAATCAAAAAAATATGATGCCTGCGGTTTTAAAATTTATCTTTAATATAGGATTGCTTTCCGCCATCCTATTCGCACCGACTTTTTTGCTCATGTCGCATTGGTATCGAAAAGGCATCCGCAGTGTGTTAATGCGTTGGCGCAGACCCGAAGCCTCTTTTTTAACCATCGTGTATGCCATTCTCTCTATCATTTTCTTCACGATAGGCGTTTCTTGCTTCTTTAATTATTGGAAATATCAGCCTTCAGGCACGCCTAACGGCATTAGTCCTGAACGCCTGCGCGACATTGGGGCAATTTCTTCTTTATTTTTGGCGGCAATGACCCTCGTTTTTGTGTCGTTTCGGATGTTGTTTGTTCAAATTATTACAGAACAAGGAATTATCCTGAATCGTTCCTTTTTGCGTGTCCCAAATGTAAGAGATGTGATAGAATGGCACGAAGTATGTGATTACTTTGTTGTCGAGGATTATCCTAATGCAACTTTCCACATTACGTATCAAAGAGAGGGCGATTTTTTGCGGGCTTCACTTCCTGTTCCCACACACCAAAAACAAAATTTTAGTGAGTTACTCGATTTTTATTTAGATAAAAAGTGTACGGTTTCAGGGTACTCCTCGATAGGAAAGCGAAAACTTTCAGATTCCTGATGTAATTTATGAATTAGTTTCGTAGTTTTGCATCGTCTTGTATTCACCAAAAATTCCCTTTCGTGAACTATCGGCGTATTTTAGCACTCCCCAGAACTCCGCTTATCTTGGCAACACTTGGCGGGGCAATTTTAGTAATAGCAATTTTATTAGCGGTGTACGATTACAGCCGCTCTGATGCTGATTTGCTCAAAACGGTGGAGGAAAATATTCAAAAAGATTTCAATGACCTTACCTATAAGATTGAAAATCAGAAGCCTTTAGGTATTTCTTCGGATTTATTAGTATGCAAACTGTTGTATGACAGTGTAGAAAATGATGGGAAATTACTAAACTGGCTAGGACATCACTATTTACCCCCTTTTCAAAATATTGGAAAAATTGGCAACGTACCTATTCAGCAAGTACTGAATTACGGCAATAAAATCTATTATCAAATTCGGAAGCGGGTAGAAGGCGGAACGGCGGTGTACCTCATTCCTATTTCGATTCGTTATGAAATTGTCAACGACTTTTTGAAGCCCTACATTTTTCTTGGAAGGTATTATCCAAAAATATCACAAGCTGATATTCAACAAGTTAGCCTTACCACCATTCGCCCCAAAAGCGATGCAATTGTACTAAGAACGCCACTAGGTCGCCCCTTATTTTACATAGAAAACATTCCCCTATTGCAAATTCGAAAACCTATTAGACAGGTTGTTCTGTTGTTGATTGTTTTAGGTTGGGCTTTGTGTACGGCAGCGGCTTATCATTATTTACATGGTAAATTCAAACAAAGAAGATATAAATTTTGGGCAATTATTGGCGGATTTGGTTTCATTCGCTTGCTCATGATTTTGCTAGATTTACCCAATAGTTATCTCCCGATTCCTTTATTTTCTGCCGATATTTTGGCATTTCATACCCTAGCCCCCTCTTTGGGCGAGTTAGGAATTAATGTTTTTACCTTGTTAATCTTGGTTTGGGTGTTGTATCTCAACTTCTACCCTACCCTACCTATTTGGGTGGAAAAGCTCAAACAACACAGACGCTGGATATTTCCTATTTTTCTACTTGGGAATTTTTTAGTCGTTGCTTTACTGTATTTATATTTTAACATTTTTAATGAAATCATCATCAATTCTCAAATTGGGATTGACTTTTCAAATGTATTTCGCACCGATTTTTATTCTTATATTATTCTTTTGGTGGTAGGAGCCTTGCTTTTAACGGTTTTTTTACCCGTCAAAAGTATTTTATTTCTTCAATATCACTTTGTTCAACAAATTCGCCTTCCCATACGTCACCGCCTTTTTGCCTATTTCCTCTATTTAATGGGCTTGTTTGTATTTATTGCGATTTTATTCAAAAATCCTACCCATGAATATTGGATGATTCCGATTGTTGCGGTGTTATTAACCGTAATTGTAGCGCGGACTGAAAATATTACCCTCATTCACTTTGATTTGTTGAGCTATGTTCCCTTTTTAATTGCCATGTCTATCATTATTTCGTTCAATGTGATGCGTGGAACGGAAATGAAAAGACGTGCTAACTCGGAACGTATCGCAAGCAGTGTGTTCCGCGACAGGTCGCAAAATATTATCGTTAACTATCAAACGGCGATTTATAAAATAGAAAAAGATTTGCCTCGTATTTTTAGAACCTATGCCCAAAGAACTGATAATGATGAGTTTTCGGCTTGGCTTACGGCAACCTATTTTTCTAATAATTTTAATGCGAAAATTTCGCTCTCGATGTACGATAGTGTGGGCATTCTGCTCAACCATCAATCTAGTGGCGAAGACCCGCTTCCCAAAGAAACTACCAAAAATTCAGGCGAATTTATTGCTTCTACGGAAACAGCAATAGACAGTGGGCTGTATCTTGTTCCCTTTTATGAAAAAACCTTTGATGACATTTATGTAGGCAATTTTCAGTTAAAAGAAGACACCATTAACCTGCAATTTCTCTTAGCGATTCGCCCAGGTCAGTTAAATATTTCGCAAATTTATCCCGCCTTATTGCAAGACAAAGAATCCTATCGAAAAGTGAAGGAGTCGAATTTATACGATTTTGCCACTTATCGAGATGGAAAATTATACAGTACTTCGGGAAAAACAGCATTCCCTATTCGCCTAGCCGTAGGAGATACGGTATATAAGACCTCTTTTCATCAAGAATCAGAGAAATATGACGATTATTATGATGCAGTAGATGAAAGAAAAGTAGTCGTAGTGCGCTATGCAAAGTCGGATTCTTCGAGCTTTGTCAATTCCTTTTCGATTATTTTCTTTTTCTTTACGATTCTCGTAATTGTATTGCTATTTGGCTATTTTGTGGTGAGAACTGTCTTGCGAAAAACGCATTTTACCTTAGAATTAAGCCTTCGTAACAAAATTCAAGTGTCGCTGTTCTCGGTGAGTTTGATTCCTTTGTTATTTATTACGGCTTCTTTGTTGCCTACGGTGCGCGAGCGTTTTTATCAACAAATGGACGAAGGTTTGAAATTGGAAACCAATCGGATTGTAGATGCGATTTCTAGGCAATATTTGGAAGTGCGTGCAGTGTTATATCGCGTAATGTCGGAAAGAGACCGCCGCAATTTGCAAGATAGAATCAAAGAGTTAGGAGTTTTGATGCGTACAGACATTAATTTGTACGATGAATATGGCAGGTTATTGGTAACAACGCAGCCGCTTATTTTGGAGTCGGGCCTTAGTTCGGGTATGATGAATAATGAGGTATTCGATGAGTTTAGAAGGACTTTAAAATCGGAAATTGTTATCAAAGAAAAAATCGGAAAACTTACTTATCAATCTGGTTTTAAGGTAATTAATGATGATAAACCTGTTGGATATATCAATGTGCCTTATTTGGCAAAACAAGATGAGATTGACGAAAAAGTATTTGACATCTTGGCATACATCACCAATATTTATTTGGCGGTGTTGCTGCTAGTGAGTTTGCTTACGATTATTCTTTCTCGCCAAATGACGCGCCCGCTTCAAATTATTCAACAACGCCTTTCTGATATTAAGTTGGGTGACGTGAATGAGCTGATTAATTATAATACGAATGATGAAATTGGAGAAATCATTCAGACCTATAATAACATGGTGGAGAAGTTGGCGGAAAGTGAGAAAAAATTGGCGCAAAGTCAACGGGATTTTGCATGGCGACAAATGGCGCGACAAGTAGCCCATGAAATCAAAAATCCGCTTACGCCGATGAAATTGAGTTTGCAACATCTTTCTCGTTCTTGGTCGGAAAAAAGCGACAAACTCGAAAAAATGTTCCCCAAAGTCGTCAATACCATTTTGGTGCAAATAGATTCCCTCGCCCGCATTGCCGATACCTTTTCGGAGTTTGCCAAAATGCCCGAAACTGAAAAAAGCATGATGCACTTAAATGAGGTGTTGCGTGAGGTAACTGACCTCTATGAACAGTCGCAATCTAGCAGCATTAGCATACAAGTTAGCATTCCAGAAAAACCGTTTTATATTTTTGCCGACCGCGACCAGATTTCTCGCGTATTCAATAACATCATAAAAAATGGCTTGCAAGCCATAGAAATGGCAGACAAAGCAAAAGGAAACCTTTTCATTTCGATGCGCATAGAACCACATTTGGCATACATTCAAATCCAAGACGATGGAATTGGCATGAGCGAAGAAGTACAGAAAAAAGCCTTCGAACCCAACTTTTCAACCAAAAGCTCAGGCATGGGCTTAGGGCTTGCCATCGTGCGCCGTATCATCGAAACCAGTGGCGGCAACATCTACTTCGAAAGCCAAGAAGGCGAAGGCACTACCTTTTTTATTGAGTTACCTGCGGTGGAAGCGGTGAAATAGGTTATGGGGAAAACAAAATTCCCCTCCCCAAACTCGTTTTCAAAAACGCCCCCCCAAAAAACATAGACGCTATTACCTTACAAAACCTAAAGAACCTCATAAAAACACATAAATTAGCAGTAGGTAAGGACATACAAGGCGATGCGTGGCTGATGGAGGAGTTGGGGCGGGAGTAGGGCTTGTATTTTTGCTAAAAAAAAACTATCTTTGTAAAAAATAACATAACAAATATGCAGCATTTATATCAACATATTATTACCGTAGAAGTCGGGAAGCGAGGTGGGAAACCTTGCATTCGCGGAATGAGGATAAGTGTTTATGACATTTTGAAAAGGTTAGCTACAGGAATGGAAATTTCCGAGATTTTGGAAGATTTTCCTGAACTTACCATGCAAGATATTACTGCTTGTTTGGCATTCGTTGCAGATAGAGAAAAGAGAATTAGATATATTGCGGCATGAAGTTACTATTAGACCAAAACATTTCTTACAGAGTAGTAAAGAAAGTTTTGCCTTATTTTGAAGAAGTAAAACATCTGAGTCAAGTAGGATTGATAAATGCAAAAGATATTGAAATTTGGTTATTTGCCAAAAATAATGAGTATCTTATTGTTACACATGATGAGGATTTTGATGAAATATTTGCGTTAAATGGCTTTCCTCCTAAAATTATCAAATTAAATACCACAAATTTAAGCAATCAAGAAACAGCAAACCTGCTCATCAAGTATGCAGCAGTAATTGGCGAGTTTTGGTCAAGCGAAGAAATTGGATTATTATCTTTTACTGATTGACAGCATAAAATAACCTTACAAGAAATATACCTTTCATTATGACAACTAAACTCCAAGAACTATATCTCGAACACGGCGAGCCTGAAAGGGCGGCATATATGCAGGCGTATTTGAAGGATCATTTTGAGTGTTATGGGCTTGATGCGCCTAAGCGGAGGGCTTTGGATAAGGCTTTTTTTGCGGAAAATGCTTTGCCTACGGCTGAGGAATTGCCGCAAGTGCTGTCGGAGTGTTGGGCGGCTCCGCAGCGTGAAATGCAGCATGTTGGTATGGAAATGATGGAGAAATTGCATAAAAAATGGACAATCGAAACGATTGACTTGCTGGAAATGATGATTGTAGAAAAATCTTGGTGGGATACGGTGGATTTTATCGCTTCGCATTTGGTTGCCAAATATTTTCAAAAGTTTCCGCAACAAATCGCGCCCATTACCGAAAAATGGATGGAAACGGAAAATATGTGGCTGCAGCGTAGTTGTTTGATTTTTCAGTTATTTTATAAGGACAAAACGGATTTTCCCTTACTGCTTTCTTTCATCGAACATACTTGCCATTCGAATGAATTTTTTCTACAAAAAGCCATTGGCTGGGCATTGCGTCAGTATGCAAGAACCGATCCTGAAGGCGTAAGAGATGCTGTTAATCGTTTGACTTTAAAGCCTTTGAGTAAAAGGGAAGCGATGAAACATTTATAAAAGTTAATGAAAGAGGCTGTCCAAAAAGACTAATTCACAAAAAATATTGTTCATTTTGATTGCTTTTTTATTATGTTCTACGCAAAAAGTTCGGAACTCTTCGAAGAGTTCCGAACTTTTTAGACAGCCTCTTTCATTTTCAGAAGAGCGTCCACGCTCCTAGATTCAATATTATCCTAAAACCCATATTTTCCTGTTACAAAGGTTGCGCCTTGTTGCACACGAATTGCATACAAACTTGTGCTAAGTTGTGCTTTGTTTAAGAGATAGGTTTGATTGGGAGCGAGGTAAATATTCAAAACTCCCTGTCCCGCCAAATTGAAAAGTTGTAAACTAAATCCTTGATTATCAATGTTTCTAAAAACGAGTTCGTCTGTTTTATTTTCAATTTGGAGTAAAGAATTGAGCACTTTTTGCGGAGCTTGAACGCTGCTTACCACACAATTGTTGCTCACCAAATATTTACTTTTTTTCGCTGTATTTTTAATGCCATACACAGGATTATTTACAATGACTTGCCCATAAGGAGTCAAATTGGCATAATTTCCTGTGCTCGTCATTTGGCGTTGTGGGCAGCCATCATTGTCCCAAGACCAAGCCAACCAGCCGATTTTATGTTGTTCGCAAATACTCAAAATAGGTTTGTAATCTAACGTATATTGACACATTTGTTGGTCATCTTGCAGATTTGCCACCTCGCCAAAAATAATGGGAATATTGGCAGCCAAAGCATTGTTAATTTTACTTACATAAGTCATTGAGTCGTTATTTGCAAAACCATACCAATAAGCGTGCGCGCTAAAAATCAAATTATGCTGGGGGTCATTCGCAATCAAAGCCGCGCCCACGCTTGCCAAAGCATCTATATTTGTACCACAATCAGGCGCGTCAATCATTATAGGCATATATAAATCGTTGCTTCTTAAGGTATTAACAATATTTGCATAAGTAACTTGGTAAGTTTGCAAAGCCTGTACAGGATTCGCAGTCCAATTCACATGCAAGGCTTCATTTGCTATGTTCAGAATTAGGCTGTGTTTATATTTTTGAAGCATCGAATGAACGTTGGGCTGTGTGAAAAAATTGGCAAGTTGCGTAACTGCCGCATGGTTATTTTGGCAAGTTTGGTCATGTAGTTCTAAAATAGGAATCATATCTGCTTGAATACATTTAGACAGAACACTATCCAAAGCTATATAATCAGCATATAAAGCAGGGCTTCCGCTTGCATACCAAGGAATACGCACCGCATTTGCCCCCGTTTGAGCGATTTGGTCTATGCGCAGTTGATTAGGGTTATATCCCCAGTTATAGGCAGCATAATTCACCCCTTTTAACACAATCGTATCGCCACAATTACCAATGATATATCGCCCTGTTGTAAATAAGGTAGCCGCAGGTTGGGCAAAGGTGGAAGAAATTGCCCACACTAAGAAAGAAAATAACGCTATCTTTTTCATATTTAAGAATCTAATTTTGACATTAATCACTCTTTTAGGAAAAAGGTAACTAAAAATCCCTTACTAAATGATAAATTGATAATCAAGATTTACATTAAACCCTGATTATCAATTTATTAAACCTAAAAATGCGCTTATTTTATTAGATAGACAACCCTTACGCAATGCGCTGTGCTGCTAGTTTTTGTTGATTTTCTAGCCGCAAAGAACCGTTTAAAGTGCCTTGTATCATTCTATAAGACAGCGTTTTATGCTTTATCCTTCCAAATACATTTCTAACAAGCCATCAGGCAAATTTGTCAGCATTTGTTTATTTTCCTTATCCGCTCGCAGCACAATTTCATCAGTCATCGGAATTAGTACCTCTTTTTCCTTGTACATCATCACCAAAATGTCATTGCCTGGACTGTCCCAAATGTCTTTTACCGTACCCAACTCTCCCAATTTCTCATCTTTTACCGTAAAACCTATCACTTCATAATAGTAATAACGCCCTTCGGCTAATTTTGGCAACTCATCTTCACTAATAAAAAGTGTTGTACCAATCAAAGCCTCCGCCGTTTCCATATCTGTCACCGCCTTAAATGTCAAAACCGCCTCCGACTCGTTGCGAATTTCCCACTTTTCAACCTCATATTGCTTGTGTGGGCTGCCCTTTTTCGACAAAAACAAAGCCTTTTTGCGGCGATACTCACTTGAATCATATACATCAAGCTTAATTTTCACCTGCCCTTTGATACCAAAAGTATCTCGAATGTAACCTATTTCTATGTATTGCATTGTGTCAACATGATAATAATGGCTACAAAATTACGGATAATTTTGGGTAGTTTGACAATTTTCAAAAGAGATTGGTTAAGGAAAGAAAGAAAAATGTGTAACTTTGCGGACTCAATATAAATAAATAAGTATATGGCAGAAGAACTTAAGTATATTAAAACAGTTAGCATTTCCAAACTTTGGGATAGATTTGATATAGGGTGGAACTTACACCCTGACGTAAATATTTTAGCAGGAGATAATGGTAGTGGGAAAACGACTATTTTGGAGTGTATTGCGGCTTTAATTCATTTTGGCAGTACGCCCGATGATGAAAGAATAAAAAGCAAAGTACGAAAAATGAATATCTCTTTTAATGAGGGTTCTGTAATTCCTTTTGAGCGATGGGTGTATAAAGGTAGCATTAAAAAGTTAGAACAACAAGCAAAAGTTGATGATAGGTGTAAAGTAGCAATAAGTGAAATAAAGACTTCGGAAGGGAATAACTATAAAAAAATTAAGGAGGTTCGATTCGAAATGGGGATAACCCCTCAAAATGCACTAGAAGTGATCAAAAAATTACACAAGACCCACAACATTGATATTATCAGCACCTTCGACAACGAATTAAAGGGAGCTGAAGAAGTGCAAAAATTGTCTAATAATCAGGTGCAAACAGAGCTAGACTGGCAAATTTATCAGTTACAAAAAGCC
>JBJXHA010000541.1:0-3330 GCA_046160275.1 Bacteroidia bacterium
CAAAAACTAGAATATAGCTTAGAGAATATCTCTTTTGTGCGCGTAGATGCTGATACGGCTAATAATTTGGTGAAAAAAGACGAAGTGATTGAGTCTGTATTGAGCGAAACAGAGCAAAATGAAGTGAAAGAGATTTTTACGAAAGTGAATGCTGAAAAAGGTACTGTTGTTTTAACACCGCTTTCGCCAAATGATCAACCTGTTACGATAACACGTCCTGAATTTATGCGCCGTATGAAAGAGATGCAAATGTTGCAAGGAATGTCAATGGGCGATTTTGGTGATTTCTACAATGTGGTGATTAATACAAATAATCCTTTGATTGCTAATAAGTTATTGAAAGCAGAAGGCGATGCTCGTGATAATATCGCTAAGTATTTAACTGATTTGGCATTATTGAATCAAGGGATGTTAGAGGGGGCAGATTTGACTGCTTTTGTTCAAAAAAGTTTAGAGCTGATTTAATAGCGATTTTTCGTTTTTAATATTTACAAAGCCACTTTTTACCGTTAGGGTAGGAAGTGGCTTTTTGGTTAGAATGGAGTTTGTAAAAATATTTTATTTTCTTATGTAATAAAATGCTAAAACATTGTTTACCTTTGTTAATCAAATATTTTAAAACCATTTTATTTCTAATCAATTTATCACATGAAGAAATTATCAATTTTTCTCCTATTTATGGGTTTATACCTCGAACAACAAGCACAACAAACGGGTTTTCAAGTGCCACCCAAAGAAATTTTAGCCTTAGCAGATGTACAACCTGCACCTGCCGTTTTTGCAGATAAAGAAAGCAAGTTTTTAATGTTTTTGGCGCGACCTGCTTACAAATCATTGGAAGAATTGTCAGAAGAAGAACTAAAACTTGCAGGTGTCCGCATTAATCCTGCTAATTTTAATGCTGCTCGAACCTACTATTACATTGGTTTAGAGATAGTTGAGATTGCAAGCGGTAAGAAAATGCCTATCGCGGGTTTACCCGCAAAAGTGAGAATAGAATATCCAGGCTTTTCGCCTAAAAATACCTATTTTACGTTTGTCAATGTGCTTTCTGATGGTATGGAACTTTGGGCTGTGGACATCAAAACGGCAAAAGCTCGAAAATTAACCACTGCAAATCTTTCCGCACCTTTGGGAACACCTTATGTTTGGTCACCTGATGAAAAAAACGTGTATTGTCGTTGGGTTGAAAATAAAGCAGCTTATCCAAATATCAAGGAATTGCCTACGGGGCCTTCGATTCAAGAGGCAACAGGCTCAAAAGCACCTGCGCGTACTTTTCAAGATTTGTTGAAAAATCCAAACGATGAAAAGAAATTTGACCATTATGCTGCTTGTAGCATTAATAAATTAGAGGTAGCGTCAGGCAAAATGTCAAGTGTTTTACCGAAAGGGATTTATCGGAGTTTTAGTGTTTCGCCTGACGGCAAATATTTGTTTAGTTCGGAAGTCGGAAGACCTTATTCTTATACTTTACCTTATAGCCGATTCCCTTATAAATCAATTGTTTATGATGCAAATGGTAAAATGATTACGGTCATGATTGATAAGCCTATGCAAGATAAAATCCCACAAGGATTTAGTGCAGTGGAAACTGGAAGAAGACAAATGTCTTGGCGTAATGATCAACCTGCAACACTTTTTTGGGCTGAGGCGCAAGACGAAGGCGACCCTACAAAAGAAGCAAGTATTCGCGACCATGTGTTTCAATTGAGCGCACCGTTTACGGCACAACCTACTTTTTTAGCGGCAACGCTGAACCGTTATCAAGGAATTACTTGGGGAAATGGAACTACTGCTGTTTTGGAAGATTATTGGTGGAAAAATCGAAATGCTAAAACGTATTTGATAGACCCAACGAAAGAGAATCGTGCACCAAAAATTCTTTTTGACCAATCTTCGGAAGATTTATATGCACAGCCTGGTGATTTTTCAACAGAATTTAATGAATTTGGCCGACCAGTTTTGCGCATGAATAAAGGCAAACTTTATTTGGAAGGCGAAGGTTATACGCCCGAAGGCAATAAACCTTTTTTAGATGAATTTGATGTCACATCAGGTGCGAAAAAACGCCTTTGGCAAGCGGAAGGCAAATCAACTTATGAACAATTGATTGATATTATTGATGTAGAAAAGGGTATTTTATTGACTAGAATTGAAAGCCAAAAAGTATATCCAAATTTCCATTTACGTACTATTGGTCAAGCCCAAACGCGTCAATTGACAACAATTGAAAACCCTTACAAAGCGATTGAAAACGTTACAAAACAAAAAATCTATTACAAACGTGCTGATGGTGTTGATTTATCCGCAACGCTTTATACACCTGCGGGTTGGACTGCAAAAGACGGAAAATTGCCTGTTTTGATGGAAGCGTATCCTACGGAATACAAAGATAGTAAAAATGCAGGTCAAGTGAAAGATTCACCTTATCGTTTTGTTGGTTTAAATTGGGCAACGCCTGTGTTTTGGGCAGCGCGTGGTTATGCGATTTTGCAAGATGCACAATTTCCAATTATTGGAAAAGGAAAAGATGAGCCAAATGATACGTATATTCCTCAATTAGTTGCAAATGCCGAAGCTGCGATAAAAACATTGGATTCAATGAATGTTGGCGATCCTAAACGAGTAGCTGTAATGGGTCACTCTTATGGTGCATTCATGACTGCTAATTTGTTGGCACACAGCAATTTATTTGCAGCGGGTATTGCTAGAAGTGGCGCTTATAATCGTAGTCTTACGCCTTTTGGTTTTCAGAGCGAAGAGCGCAATTATTGGGAAGCCATGAAAGTATATAATGATATGGCACCGTTCAATTTTGCAGATAAAATCAAAACGCCTATACTAATGATTCATGGCGATGCTGATAATAATCCAGGTACATTCACACTTCAAAGTGAACGAATGTTCCAAGCGATTAAAGGTTTAGGCGGTGTGTCACGTTTGGTATTGTTGCCAAATGAAAGTCATAGTTATGCTGCGAAGGAAAATATTTTCCACATGTTGTGGGAAATGGATACTTGGTTAGAAAAATATGTAAAAAATAAGAAGTAATTTAATTGTAAGCATTAATAGTATTGCATGGATAAACACGCGTAGGTGTTTTATAAAGTGTTGATTACGTGAGTTTTATTCGTCAATCGTCATTCGATTTATTCGTCAATACTACTTGCAAAGCGGCTTTTGTTCTTTAAATAGGGCAAAAGCCGCTTTTGATTTGGGAAAACTTTTAAAAATTAATAAAAAGGTTTACCTTTGTAGAATATTAAGTAGTATTTTTTAAATAAACATTATTTTTGATAACTATTTGATAACGTGTAGTTTGTAAGT
>JBJXHA010000542.1:0-2922 GCA_046160275.1 Bacteroidia bacterium
GAGCAGGTTTTTGAGGGCGCAACCGCCTATCAATGGGGTTTGAAAAAAGAGGCAGTGGTGGTGATGATTCATACAGGTTCTGTGAGCATTGGTTATCCTACTGCGCTGTATATCATGGACTTATTGAAACAAATTTATCCCAAAAACCTAAAATATCCCGCGAATGGTATTTTCCCTTTGCCTATTTCCGAGAAATATGCTTCTATTTGGGATACCTTTGAAATGGCTTTGCATAATGCGGCAAATTTTGCCTTTTGTAATCGAATGTTTTTGGGTTTGCTCTTGGAAAAAATTATGTGCGAACACTTCGGTTCTTGTAAATTTGAATTGTTATATGATTCGGGGCATAATTTAATGTGGGAAACGCAACACAACGAAAAAACGGCTTTTTTGCATCGAAAAGGAGCTTGCCCTGCACGTGGCGCGGCTGAATTGCAAGCAACTCCTTTTGCTTGGACAGGCGAACCTGTATTAATTCCGGGTTCAATGGGGGCAACGAGCTTTATTTTGGCAGGAAAAGGAAATGAACACAGTAATTTCAGCGCAAGTCATGGCGCGGGACGTTCTTTGTCGAGGGGCGAAAGTTTGAAATACGATGACAAATTGTTTCAAGCCTTTTTGAAAAAATTCCACATTATCACCCCAATTGACCCCGAAAGAGCCGACATCAAAAGCCGCAGCGATATTTTGCAAAAATGGCACGATGAACTAAAAAAAGAAGCTCCTTTTGCCTTCAAACCGCTTCATCCCGTCATTGATACCCAAGTAGAAGCAGGCATTGTAAGTAAAGTAGCAGAAACTCGCCCTATTTTTACGGTAAAAGGCTAGGCAGTGGGCAGTAAACAGTTATCAGTGAACAGTAAACAAATGTGATAACTGTTTACTGATAACTGTTTTAAAAGTTTTCTAAATCCGAAACTTTCTTTTTTATTTATTTTTACTATTTTTGCGAGGGAATGAAGAAAACCAAGGAATAGGTAAAAAACAAGGTATCAAACTTGCATTTTTTTACCACAAAGTTTCGCAAAGTATTTTCCACAAAGAGACACAAAGTTAGCGGCAAAGGCTTTTTCTCGGGCTAACTTTGTGCTAGAACTTCTGCTACTTTGTGGTTTTTCTCCTAAAAGAGATGCACACTTAGTTTTCACTCGTTCCCAAGTCGCAAAAACCACTAAAAACCTTTAGTAC
This sequence comes from Bacteroidia bacterium, assembly GCA_046160275.1. Lineage (GTDB taxonomy): Bacteria > Bacteroidota > Bacteroidia > J057 > J057 > JBJXHA01. The sequence continues at coordinate 1,189 of JBJXHA010000542.1, forward strand.
TTATGTATGGAATTGAAAAGGAAATAGAAGGATTGAAAACCCAAATAAACACACTCATAGAGAAGAAAAACTTCCTTATGAATGATTTGTCTATTGCTTATGAGACTGAAGCAAAATTTTCCTTAAAGAAAAAGATAGAAAAAATTGAGGATGAAATAAATGCACACCGCATAGAATTAGCCCAAAAAGAGCAACAGACCAAAATTGTCGAGTTGCCGCAAATCCCCTTGCCTTTACAACCCATTCATGAAGCGGCAAAAGGTGAACAACAAGATTTACAAAACAAAGAACTCATTGTATTTCCTGAGAATGAAAAAAAGCAAATGCAGCTTTTTGGGCAGCGACTTTTTCAAGAAAAAGTAGGCTTGCTCATTGGAAATCCTGCTTCGGGCAAATCTATTTTGGTGCAAGAAATGGGCAAAACATGGCAGGAGCAAGGAAAAAAGGTGTATTATTATTCGTATAAGCGCGGACATGGCAAAAAAATTGGCGACCTGCTGTTGCCACTTTGCCAGCAGCCGCTTGTCTTTATCATAGACGATATTCACCTTGATACAGAAGATGCGGCTTATCTGTTCAATCATTTACCTACGCAGCGTGTGGCGGCTTTCCTGTTTGTTTCGCGGCGATTGGAGCGGCAGGAGCAAAACCTCGAAGACAATGACGAAGCAAATATTTATGCCCTTGAGAATCAGTGGGATACAGAAGTAGAGATAGAAGCCAAAATGCAAACCATTATTTTGCATTATCAGGCGCGTTTGCGCGAAAAGAATCCTAGTGCTTTTGCTATTCAAGACATAAAAAAGGTGGTGCAATCGCTGAAAAGCGACTTGTTGGCGATTTCCTATTATATAGATGCGTGGACGGAAACGCAAAGCTTAGAGGAGGTGAGCCGCGAAAATATGCTAAAAAAGCTATACAATCGGTATTGGAAACACAAAGGAGAGCGACTTGATGCCAAAACGACCCAAGTATTGTGCTTTTATGCTGCCCTCTACAGCTTTGAAATAGAAGGAATGCCTGAACCTTATGAAGATACGCTTGCCTACCTCCAAAAACTCGGCATTTTGTATTGTGGCGAAACAAGCGTGCAGTTTTATCACAGTAATTTTGCCATTATGCTCTTGCAATCTTACGCGCAAGCAAAAAATAAAGATTTTGAAACCTTCGTTACTGAAACCTTGGCGAAATATATAGGGGAGAATAAACCACAAAATCTACATACGATTTTTTTGAAAATTCTTGCCAATAAAAGTAGTCATACTAATAATACAAAGGTATATGCAGCTTTGGTGCAAAATCCTGCGCTAAAAGAATTGATACAAACTTATTATGCTAAAGTAGCGGATAAGAGAGAGGTGTGGTTTTTAGTTGGTACTGTTGCAAGTTATGCCATTACTGTTTTCTTAGAATATTTCTCTATTTTGATTTCGAATACACCTGAAACTTGGCAAGCAGACAATGTGCTTCCTAATTATTTATATATTCTTCGAGAGCTAAAAAAGCAAACACAATTAGAACAAGGTTTTTGGAAAATATGGGGTTCTTTTCTTGTGCTAGCAATGAATCTATCACATCTAACGCATGGATCGCATCAGCTTCGGTCCATTCATACGCCTCACTCCAACCGTTCGGAACGAAACGTAGTCGTTCTTGTATCACCGAATGCACCCATCCCAGTAGTAGATACAATCGACTACGGATTGGTGATATTGTTAATCGATCTTTCGGTAT
>JBJXHA010000543.1:0-11287 GCA_046160275.1 Bacteroidia bacterium
CAATCCCCTCCCCTGTTGCGGTTTTTATCGTTTCATAAAATTTCCGAACCCAGCCATTTCTGCCTACAATGTTTCGAAAATGTGCTAAATTTAAGGCTAACAACTCATTTGCAAAATGGTCGTATTCATCTATTAATAAATAAATGGGAAGCGTATTTTTTGCTTTAATTACTTCAAATAGAGCTGATATCGCTCTTTCTGGGTGAGTAGCAGCCAATATTGCCTTTTTCTCCTCCTCCTCAAAATATTGGGCATAAGTAGCAATAAAATCGAAGATTCCCGTATTTACCTTCCACAAAAAACCTTGATAGGTATTTTCTGCCGTACTTGTATCTATTCCGCTAAAATCGAAGCGCAAAACCAAGTAATTATTCGCATTTTCCGTAGGGTTTTTGCCCACATAATATTCTCCAAATAATTCTTTGAAGCGTTCCTTGTATTGTGTTCCGTAATAATACTGCAAAATCGAAATCCACAGGGATTTGCCAAACCTACGCGGGCGCATGAAAAATATATATTTTTCGCCCAGACCTTCTAATTTATGCAAATAGGGAGTCTTATCCGCAAAAAAGTAATTTCCTTTGGGAAGTTCTGCAAAATTGCTAATGCCGTAGGGAAGTTTTCGCATGGTGTTTTTTCTTTGTTTTATAATGCAAAGATAAGGCAGAATAGGGGGAAATGCAAGTGGGGGGTTGTTATGAAATATTGGCTAATTTTTTGAATGATATTCATAATTTACTATTTCTTGCAAAACAAATATTCTGTTTTCTCTCAAAATAGGCAAAAAAATATCTCCAAGTTTGGCTTCGGAAGGTTCTACTTTACAAAAGTAGTAAAAAATTTCCTACATTTGCACACCACTTGCTCATCCGCGCTTACCTATTTAATTATATCAACTTACTAATATTCCATTTTTTATGAGAAAAATTTTATTTAGTCTTTTGGCTTGCTGCGCTGCTCTTAGTGCTTGGGCGCAGTCGCCTCTTTGTGATGGCTCGCGCTTTTTAACGCCTGTATTCTCCAATGTTGCTACCACTTTAGACGTTGTGTATGGTGCTAACACTACTTCTTCGGGGCAAAATATGACCTTGATGCTAGACATTTATGAGCCGCAAGGCGATGTAGCCACGGCACGTCCTTTAATTGTTTTGGCACATGGAGGTTCGTTTTATGCAGGTACGCGCAAAGATGCCGATGTGGTAAAATTCTGTAATGATTTGGCAAAACATGGTTACGTGGCAGTTTCTATCGAGTATCGTTTGGGCTTTAATTTTGGCTCATTGGATTCGATTGAAATGACAAAAGCTGTCTTGCGTGCAGTACATGATATGCGTGCAGCAGTACGTTTTATGCGTAAAGAAGCAACAACTTATCGCATTGATACTGACCAAATTTATGCAGGGGGCGTTTCTGCGGGAGCTTTAACAGCTTTACATCATGCTTATTTAGATGATATTAATGAAGCACCTACTTATGTGGCAAACATCATCAATAATTTTGGCGGAATGGAAGGCACTAGCGGAAATGCAGGTTTTAGCTCTGAGGTAAAAGGAGTGGTGAATATCAATGGCGCGTTGAGTGAAAAAGAATGGTTGAAAGCGGGTGAAGAGCCTTTGGTAAGTATTCACGGCACAAATGACAATGTAGTTCCTTATGGCACAGCTGTCATTACCGTATTTAGCATTACTCCTATTAAAGTGGTAGATGGTAGTGGTGCAATCCACCCCTATGCACAAAGTATTGGCATTAATAGCACCTTAAAAACTTTGAATGGGCAAGGACACGTGCCTCATGCTTCTTCGCAAGCCTATTATGATACAACTTTTTGGTATGTGCGCGACTTTTTATATGCGCAAACTTGCAATAGCATTATTTCTGTTCAACCTGCGGCCCAAGCTTTCTTTAAGGCTTATCCAAATCCTACGGAAAATACGTTTACCCTTGAATTACAAGCAACAATGGCAACTGTGCGTGTACTAGATTTACAAGGTAAATGCGTATATCAAGCAGCAATTCAAGCTGGGAAAAATGATATTTCTGTTAATCATTGGGCAAAAGGTATGTATTTACTTCAAGTTCAAACAGATAAATCGTATTATACAGAAAAATTGGTGGTGCAGTAATGCTGTTATTTACTTGAAATGAAGCTGTCTAAAAAGTTCGCAACTCTTCGAAGAGTTGCGAACTTTTTACTTAGAACATAATGAAAAAGCAATCAAAACAAATAACACGTTTTGTAAATTAACCTTTTTAGACAGCCTAACTGTTAAATATCCTTAATCTCTCTTAAATTGCTTAACCCTTTTTCCATAAAATCGTACTTTGCATTTCAAAGTACTTTTATTATGAAATTAAGCATTTATTACACACCTCCACAAGGGCTTAGGCAAAACCTGATGATGAATTTAGTCAAATGGGTGAGTCCTTTGTATGTCTTTTTATTTAAGCAAAATGCTAACATCTGGCAGGAAAACCGTCAGACTTTACTGGCACGTCAAGTGGATAGTTTTGGTTTTGCGCTAGGGCATTTTTTAGAAAAAAATGGCATAGACTTAATGCCTCATTTAGAAACCCACGATGTATATCACTTGATTTCGGGTTGCCCCACGACTGTGCAAGGCGAAGCAGAGCTTATTTTTTTCATTTTAGGCAATGGCAAACGCTCCCTTTTTACGCTAGGGTCAGCATGCTTATCGTTTATTTTGATGCCAGAATGGTGGGGCTTATATGCCAAATCTTATCAGAGAGGGAAAAGTTTTGCCTATTTCGTACACGAAGATTTTGAACAATGGCTAGATTTGCCGATGCAGGAGGTGTGGAAGAAGGTGATAGGTATCAGTGAACAATTAACAGTAAACAGTTATCAGAATTAAAACACTGATTACCATGAAAATAGCTTTTCAAAATTGGTAACTTACTTGTATTGAACTTGCCGAAATATTTTGTTCGTATTACTAGGGGATTGACCTAAAAAAAGGTGGCTCACTTTTAAAAGCGAGCCACCTTTTCACATAGAACACCGTAAAAATAACGCGATAAACAGTTTATCTTTACCTATCCCTTTCCCCTTATTACTTGTCCCCTACTAACACTTTTTTCGTGCCGAGTAGTTCTTTGTTCTCGTTCCAAATTTGCACCGAATACATTCCTGCCGCCAAATTAGCCACTTTTAAGTTGGCAGTCTCGGCAGTTGTTGTTTCAGACAACACCACTTTTCCTTGCATATCCACCAAATGCAAGGTTTTCGTCCCTGTTTTATTTACCGTTACTTTTAACACATCTTTGGCTGGATTAGGAGAAGCAGTGATAACAATGTTCGCTGCTGCATCATCTACACTAGTGGTAGCTTCTGTAAATACTTTTGTGGTTGAATAGATATAGTCCCCCGTTTTTGTACCTGAAGCATTTGATGCCATACCCGAAGTATAAAAAGTAACAGCACCCGTTCCTGCGGCTGGAGCTAACCAGTTGAATTTAAACTCTTTCGTATTAGTGCCAGCACCCCCATTTGATTTGTGTGTAACACATTTACGACCGTTAGCAGCAGTTTTAATTTGCGTTTCTAAGCCCATTGTAATCGTAAGCCCTCCTGCATTTGTGTTTGCACTTGTTAATGCTTCAGTACACAAACCAAATAAATTTACCCCTTGTTGCGATACGGTAACACTCATTTGATACAAAGTACCGGGTACGTACTGGTCATTAGGTATGTTGGAGCTTATCACAACTGAACCAGGTCCAGAATTTAAAGCGAAAGAGGTATGACAGCCCGAATTGGCGCAAGTACCCTCATTAGGCGAGCCAGCCACCCCATCTTTTCCTGTGGAGCTTAATATATTCGCTCCCACCGAAATAAAAAAAACAGCAGACAATACCGCCAAATACGTAATTTTTTTCATTGAAAATAAAAGATTTAAGCTAAAGTTAAAAAGAAACGATAACCGATTCATAACGCAAAGTTAGGAAAAAACGTTGGCTATTGGGAATTTTAAAGAGAATTTATTTATTCACATTAAATATTCCCAATTATTTGAATAGTGTTTAAACATTAACCGATGCGCTAATTCTTCATTTTCGCATCGGGCAATTTATAATCGGGATCAATGAGCGGTAAATCCATAGAAACGCGTCTTTTATCTACATTTTCTATGTCTTGAATCGGGTAAATCGTGCAATCAACAGCATCTGCGCATTTGAATTGCGTACCATATAGTTGTGGTTTGTCTTGGTTCATTAGCACTCTATCTTCCAAATAGGCTAAATTTCGGGCATCACAATCATTCTGAAAGAATGCAAAACGCATTAATTTTAGGTAACGATGCTGAAAAGCAGTATCAGCGTGTTGTGCTACCTGCCAAGCGACATGAGAAGCCTCATAACCGACCAAAGAATAAGCAGGAAAGCCATATAATTTTACAATGTTTTTTAACGCATTGATATTCAGCGTATCCCAAATTGCCTGATAGCGCATCAGGGAGTCCCATTTTCTCTTAGTAAGTGTCCCTTTTTGGCGAAGTTGTGTAATCACCGAACGATATTTTTGGTCATTTGCTTCCATTTTTAAAATATCTTTCTGCACTTTTAGGTTAATCCCTTTTTCAAAGTTCTTCATATTTTCGGTGATTTTCTCCACAACCTTTTGGGTTGCGAAAGATTTATCTAAAAATTGAATTACACTGTCTTTTTTAACAGCAGTTAAATCATTTGTTCGAAAACGCAGCCCCATCTCTGTAGAAACTGTCAAATATTGCATTGCTTGTGCTGCATCATTCATTTTCATGGCACAATAAGCCATTTTGTAGTAGTCTTTTCGGTTAAGGCAACTAATGTTCTTTTTCTCTAATTTACGAAAGGATTTGAGTGCTTTGTCATATTTTTCAGTTCCTAGAAGGTACCAAGCCTCTTGCTTTTGCGTTTCACAATCTTGTGAGAAAGCCACATTTACATTTAAAAAGGTTGATAATAAGATGATTAATAAAAAACGATAGTACATAAGGAAATAACAAGTTAATGAAAATTTGCAGAGATGATTGTGTAAGGTTTTGATTCAAAAAATAAAAATTTATTTACAAAATTAATCATTTTTATGTAATATAACAAGAATCATGCAAAAGAAAGTAGGTAGAAGTACCCAAAATAAAAAAGAATTACCTACAATGATATGCCAAAAATAACGATATTTGTAACGTGAAAGCATTTTAGATAACCGAACGTTGACAAAATCTAGCTTGTGTAAGTTACTAGAAGAACAAAATTTATTCCTTTGCTAGTTTGGAATATGATTTGCTAAAATTAAAGTAGAGAAGAAAGGGTAAAAAAGCGTATTTTGGCTGTAAATTAGCATTACAAATATTGTATTTTTTTTGTTTATAAACCACTTAATTCCATGTAATAGATATACCTAAATTTTATTTTTAATTTGTATATTGTGCACAATCATACATTACATTTGAAATAAATTATCTAAACATAATATCTTATTTTTAAAAGGAGTCATAGTGGTTTTTTCAAAAAAACAGCAATCAATGGTTTGATTATTTGCCTTCTGAGGTGGTTGTTTTACATAAATTCTTTCTTTTTTTCTTACATTATTACGCAATAACTTACATGAAGTACATGAAGTACATGAAAATAAACGCAAGGTTCTCCCCTCTAAATAGGCTAAGTAACTCCTTAAAAGTAACTGCTATTGCGTTGGTAATGACTATATTGCCGTTCTCTGCTTTTGCTCAAAATGCTTACCATGATTGGGCAATCGGATTAGGAGGAAGTTTTATTAAATATAAAGAGAAATCTTACATACCTTCTGGGCAAATATGGGCAAGTAGGCGGTTCAATGAAACTTTGAATTTTAATACATATTTTCTATATTCGCATCGAATAACATTCCCTTTTTCCATAGATTCCGAAAATGGGGGGAAAGAGGCTCCACTTTTTGACGGAGGTTTCTTATTTCAAGTCAATAGTAACAACGGAATTTTCTTGAAAGAAAAAGCAAGATTTAGTCCTTTTTTACAAGCAGGCTTAGGCGGAAATTATGTTCCTCAAAATTCAGACATCTACTTTCAGATGGGGGCAGGTTTAAAGTTAAGAATAAGCAACCGTTGGGAAATGTGGGCAGGGGCAACGAAAAAATATTCTTTAAACAAAACGCCTGAACATTCGACTCTTTATCTGAATTTGTTGTATTGTTTTGGAAAAGGGGGTCCCTTAGTTTATCCTGATTATGTGTGGACTTACCCAAATCGTAACAGACAAGACAGTTCTGTGAGTATTTCGGAGTTGGATATGCCGCCCAAAAGCGGAGACGCAAAAAAAGATGAACTTGCGGAAAGAATTTGGGTTATGCAGAGTTCTTTGTTTACTGATAAAGAAAAATTGGCGATTTTGCGACAAGATAATGGCAGACTGCGCGATTCTGTTAGGCGAGTAGCCGATTCTTTAGCAGCCTTTCAATATATCGGAAGTTTGGATTCGCTGTATGCTTCTTGGGATGGACTTGCAAGTTTAAAAAATTATTTGATGGCGATTGCGGATAGTGTGCCAAGTGTTGGGGAACGTAGTATTGATTTGACAGTGATAGATACAGCACATACAAAGCAAGAAGTTTCAAGTTTGGATAGCTTAAAGCTGCCTTTGCCTCTTCAAACTGACATAGAGCCCCCAAAACCGAAGCAAAATGACTCTCTGCCTGATCAGCTTCTCAACTGTTATGACTTACGAGGGCGTATTTTTTGGACAGATTTTTTGCTGAACTCGGAAGAAAGTGACAGTCTAGCAGAAATACAAATTCAAAAAATCGCTGAATATTTATCAAAATGTAAAGTGTTAACAGTTGATATTTTTGCATTAGAAGGAAATTTGGAGCAAAAAGATCCCTTAGTTTCGGAAAGAAGAAGAGATTTTGTAAGATTATTCTTACATTTTGAACATAAAGTAGAAAAAATACGTATAATAGATGTAGCAGAACCAAGCGAAGCACAAAGAGAATTAATTCGTACGTCTCTTTTATCGCCTTCGGAGGCGGGTAGGGTGTATATCATTTTTAAATAGATTCAAGACTAAGCCCAAAAGTGAATATTATTCTTCTCAATAGGGCGCTTTAAATAACCAAAATAACCAAATATATTATGTTAAGTAGGACAAACCTTCTATTCGCCCTGTTCATCGTTGTGTCATTAGGGGCAATGGCACAAACAAGTGAACAACTTGTTCAAACTCATTTTTCGGGGTTAGCTGTAACTTATCCCCAAAAAGGTTCGTATTTTAAACAATTTCATCCCGGCATTGCATTAGGAGGAAGCGTACACATTTCTAGATGGATGAACGCGAATCTAACCGCAGGCATTGCACCTTCTGTCAAATATCCAACAGATAACACGCCTGGAGGTTCTATGTTTATTGACTTCCACTCAGGTTTCCAGTTGAAATTTAACAATGGTTCTTTCTTGAAAGAAAATGCGCGTTTTGCTCCTTATTTGTATGGGGGAGTAGGTTATAGCGCAATGGAAGATAAAAAGGGCATTTATGCACCCATTGGTTTGGGAATGAAAGTCAAGTTAGGCAATAAAGTTACTTTGAATTGGGAGAGTATTTATCGCCAATCCTTTAGCTCAACTATCCAACCTATGACGCATAGCCTTGGCATTTCTTATACAATTGTTAGTGGCAAGTCTTTAGAGTTTAACTCTAAAAACAAAGCAAATTGGTTAACCATGGACGATGACAAAGATGGTATTTTGAACAAAGATGATAGTTGTCCTTTAGATGCAGGGATTAAATCTAATAGTGGTTGCCCTGATATGATTGGAAAGGTAAATCCTAATGACCCCAAAAACCCAAACAATACGGAAAACATATCAGGATTAGAATTAGATGATGAAAAACAAATCAGTTCTATTGCTAAATCCATTATCTTTAAACCAAATACTGACGAGTTGTTACAAAGTAGCAAAAGTGCGCTTGACCAGTTAGCTCTTATTATGAAAAAATATCCTACGTATCGCTTAGTTATTGAAGCGCATACGGATAATGCTAGTGGTGATGCAAACTTAAACAGAACCATTTCTATTAAACAATCTTACAAGGTAAAATCTTATCTTGCTTTAGAAAAAGGAGTTTCTGCTACACGCATTACAGGTGATGGCTACGGGGACACACGCCCTATTGCAAACAATGCAAGCGAGTCAGGTCGCAGAGCAAATCGCCGCGTTGAGTTAAAGATGGTAACTCGTTAATAACTGAGAATAAACGATTGAAAAAGAGGTTGCCAAAAAGCAGCCTCTTTTTTTGTGAGAGAAACTAGGATTTCTTACAATACATAGATTTCCTCAAACAGTCGAGTTCTTACATCTCCCCCCCTTTCATGGAGCAAAATTTTTCCTTTTTTGATGCCGCAAACCCAAATTTTTTCATTTTCTAGGGGAAATAAATCATGTGTCGTACACAATATTGTATGCGTTTGGGCAAGAGAAAATAAATATTCGTACAAAAATTCCTTGCTTTTTGGGTCAAGTGATTGAGCTGGCTCGTCTAATAAAATGATACTTGTTTCTTGCGCCAAAGCGCGAGCAAGGTAAATTCTTTGTAATTCCCCCCCCGAAACCTCCGATAAATTGCGTTTCAAAAAATCCCCCAAAGCTAATTTTTCAATGTATTTTTCTACAATTAGCTCATCTTCTTTTCGATAATTGCCCCAAAAATCGGTATAAGGAAAACGCCCTGTACGCAAAAAATCATGTACGTTAATGGGGAAATTAACGGTCAATTGTTGGGGAACGAAAGCAATACATTTTGCCATTTCTCGCCTAGATATTTGTTGAATGTCCTTTGTCGCTATTTGAATTTCCCCTTGATAAGGCAACAAATTCAAAATTGCTTTTAACAGCGAAGACTTCCCACTTCCATTCAATCCGACTAAATAATGCAAGCCCATATCAAAAGAAGCGGAAACGTCAATTAAGACATTTCCGCCTGAGTATGAAGCAAATACATTGGTAAATTGAATCATTTTCAATTCTTTAATATTCGTCTTCATTGAATAAGAAATCATCTTTGGTAGGATAGTCTGGCCAAATCTCCTCAATACTTTCGTACGTCATAGATTCTTCGTCTTGGAGTTCCTGTAGATTTTCTAAAACCTCCAAGGGTGCGCCAGAACGCGTTGCATAGTCCAATAGCTCATCCTTAGTACAAGGCCAAGGAGCGTCTTCCAAATGGACGGCTAACTCAAGTGTCCAATACATTGACATAGTAGAAAAAAATTTTAGGTCTTAAATGGATAAATATAATTCTGTTGGAAAAACAAATAGCATGTATTTATTAAGTAGCGAGTTTCAAAAATAGCTTTACTTAATTATCACGGTTCTATTTTGATAACTGTTTACGATTAATGGTTTACTGATATGCTAATTGTTTTATCCCATCATTAACTCTAATATACAAAAAATATTTTTTTTTGCAAATATTTTTGAAAAAAAATCAGGAATGATTTTGAGATAAAAACAAAACCGTTATCAACGCCCAATACGCTGATAACGGTAAATTGTTTCGTTTGTTTGGTTAAATAACCCGCGAAAGGCGCAACAAAGTCTTATCCCACTGGCTACGAATGGTTTCTTCATCTCCTTCATCACACACATCTTCAATAATCAACTCGGTGTGAATATCGTCCTCTGCTTCTACTACTTGAAAACAAGTATATTCGCCTGGCACTCTATCTTCCCCAAGCCACTCCCAACGAATAATTAAATGTTTGTTGTCCACTTCGGCAAGTTCTGCAGATTCTTTGTAATCTCTCCAATGAAAAGTATAAACTTTTTTGCGAGAATCAAATTCTACTCGGTCTGCGAGCCAGTTGCACAAAGTTTCAGGTCTTTGTAGTGCAAAAAACAACTCTTTTGGATTGCACAAAAATAGGTACGAATGAATCAACGTACGCTTAACGCCTTGTTTGGTTACTAGGTTAGGCATAGAACTTAAATGGTTAGAGGTTAATACTAAAATAAAAAATTGAATAAAAAGGTTTGAGAAAAAATAGACATTCGAACAATATATCTTTTGTGATAGGATAGAAGGCTGCTCAAGAATGTCTGTGTATATAACGTAAGGTTAGTTTACGAGATTGTAATTTTTCTCCCCAATCATCGTTTAATTCTTTCGCTAAATTAGTGGGTTTTTTTGAGAAAAAAAGCGTATTTACCTATATTTTCTTACATCATTCATTATTTTTTCGCTTACCTATATTTAATGCAAATAACGTATATTTATTTGATATAATAATTCAATATACATTAATTTATATCACATAATAAAATCATATTCAAAACAACGATTCTATTTTATTCTTTAGACGCAACAAAAAGCAAGAAGTCATGCTTAGTTTTTTGCAAAAAAAACAAAAACCTAACATGGCAAAAATCGCGTATTTTGGCAAAAAGTCAACTAGGCAGGTAGTTTTGTAAGAAAAAGGACAAAAATAAACTTTATTGAGGCGCAATATTTAGGAAGAAAAAAGCGTTCTCTGCCCCTATTTTATATAAAAGTAGCATAGGCTTCAGTTTATTTTACTTTTACAACCCTTATATATATGCAGAAGCATCTACACAACCATAGTTTCAGAATGTTAGTGGTGTAGATGCCTCTGCATTAAAAAAACAAGGAGACGTTAATCTAAGTTCCCAACCTACACTTATTCCACCTGCAATTTTCCGTAGCCCACCATTTTATCCCGTTCAAAAATTTGATAAAAATACAAGCCCTGTTTTACTTGCAAGCGCGGACGTTTGTAAATCAGTTTGCTGTACTAGCTGCCCAAGCGCGTTATAATAGTAAAAACCTCGCCGCTTTTATGCCTTGCGGCAGCTCAATATTTACCTCATGTTGCGCAGGATTAGGATAGACTTTTATCTGCTTACTGTTTACTGCTACCTGATTACTGAGACCAAGTGTATCGCAAGCCGAGCCATCAAGCGCACTTAGGCGATAGTTTGGGAAATTGGGAATACCAAAAGCATTTAGCCCTGCGAGTTGTATGGCGTGTTGCCGAAAGCTACAAGCAGTGCCGAGGCTGTCGGGGTAGTCTATGATATGAAGGTAGGCTACGGAATTGGGGCAGGACATATAGATTTTGTTATCAGGTGCAAGTTGCAAAAGGAAAAAATTGGTTGGTAGTGGATCTATAAAACTATCGGTAGTCCTTCAAATGTAATGCTAACTAAAACCTGTAGCGGCTGCTTTAGCTGCCGCAGAAACGCAAAAACGAAGTTTTTGCAAGTTATCGGGCAGC
>JBJXHA010000544.1:0-7234 GCA_046160275.1 Bacteroidia bacterium
TAGTGGCATAAATGTAATGCTGTACGGGCTGCTTTAGCTGCCCGATAACTCGCAAAAACTTCGTTTTTGCGCTTTTGCGGCAGCTAAAGCAGCCGCTACAGGTTTTAGTTAGCATTACATTTGAAGGACTACCAAAATTTTAAAGTTATGTTGTTGGGCTGCATATAAATTGTATAGTTTAAAAATAATGTTCAGCACATTGTAAAGAAGGTTTTCTTGTAGGGTAAGAAGCTGTCTAAAAAGTTCGAAACCCTTCGAAGATTTGCGAACTTTTTGATTAGAACATAATAAAAAACGATATAAGCGAAAAATTAGGCAAGTTTACTCATAATATAAAGTAAGGCTTTCTCTGCCAATGCCAGATTAAATTGATGGGCTGCCGCCAAGGAAGGGGCAGAATTAATGTTGCATACCAAATATTTGTAGGACTACCAATTTATGATGTCAAAAAATATCTATTCTGCAAGAATTTGCAAACTGTTGTCAATGAGAGTCTGCAAATTCTTCCAGAATGGAACACTGTCTTAGATGGCATTTCTAAGAAACTGTTTAAATAAATGATTCTTCCAAAAAAAAACAAGATAAAAGGATTGTTTTTTCAGTGAAATATTGATTTTTTCGAACCTACGAGCGTGGACGCTCCTCTGAAAATCAAATTCACAAGCGTCCACGCGTGTGAATTTGATTAACCCAAACAGCTTCTAAGTTATTTTAGTATAAGAAATGTCATTTTTGTAAAACGACATTGGTAGATTGAAAGCAAAGTTATCTTTTCGCCAAAAATTCCAATAACAAACGCACGCCTACGCCTGTTCCGCCTTTTCCGCGATAATTATCAGGTGATTTTGACCAAGCCGCGCCTGCAATGTCAAGGTGAATCCAAGGATAAGTTGTAAAACGCTCCAAAAATTTCCCTGCTGTAATTGCGCCTGCCTCCGAACCACCAATATTTTTCACATCTGCAATGTCGCTTTTTATCATTTCGCCATATTCGTCCCAAAGCGGAAACTCCACCAAACGCTCATAGGCATTTTCGCCCGCTACTTTTAACTTTGCCTTCGTTTCTTCGCTTGCTGTTCCCATCATTGCCAAACCTATGCCCCCAATCGCCACCACAGAAGCTCCCGTTAAAGTTGCCAAATCTATCACCAATTCGGGTTCATATTGCTTGGCATAAGTCAAGGCATCCGCCAAAATCATGCGCCCTTCCGCATCAGTATTCAACACCTCCACCGTAGAGCCATCATACATTGTAATCACATCACCTGGAACATAAGCATTTTCGCCAGGGCGATTGTCCGTTGCGGGAATCAAACCAATAAGATGAACATTTAATTTCAAAGCTGCCGCACCGCACATTGCTCCAATAACTGCGCCCGCACCCGCCATGTCGCATTTCATATAATCCATGGAATTTGCGGTAGGTTTTAAGCTCAAACCACCCGTATCATACACTACCCCTTTGCCCACCAAAATCACAGGTTTTTCATTCACTGCCTTTTCAGGTTTGTATTCCATAATCGTAAAAGTAGGGGGCAACTGACTTCCCAAATTTACGGCAAGCAAGCCGCCCATTTTCAAAGATTGAATTTTTGCTTTCCCAAATACATCAGTCGAAAAGCCATATTTTTGCCCTAATTCTACGGCAGTTTCCGCCAATTTTTCCGCAGTTAGCGTGCTTACAGGCTCATTTACTAAATCGCGTGTGATACAAACTACCTCTGCCATCGTTTTTCCTTTTTGAATGGCGGCTTCTATTTCCTCCAAAGAAATGCCCAAGAAATTGACTTGTTGCAAGCTATTTTCTTTCTTTTCCGACTTATATTTCAGAAATTGGTAATTACTCAAAGCTATCGCCTCCGAAATTGCAGTGGTATTTTCAGGCGTTAATTCTGCTAAATAGCTGAAATTCAAGACATTTTGCTTGTATTCGTTTGCCATTGCCACTGCTTTATGTGCAACTTTTCTTAGACTTTCCTTAGTCGGAGCCTCCCCTACCCCTAAGGCACAGCCCCAAGCCGATGACAAATGCAACATTCGCTTTGCGCCAGATGCAGCATCCTCTTCGGTTAAAACAATTTCAAAAGGACTTAACCATTCATTGCAATCTGCAAGGTTATTTTTCGATACAAGCAACACCGTAAAGTGTTCGTTTAGTTCATTGGTTAGAGAAGACTGAAATTCCATTTGTTGATTTGAATAAATGACGGATAAAATTTCTACAAAAATAAGAGATTTTGGCACCAATTAAAACTTTTTTCACCTCCTAACCAACAGTTTGAACAAAAAAAATCGCATTTTGTCGTCCGACAAAATGCGATTAGGGTTCCCCTAATTATATATCTCAGTTATTTTTGTGTACGAGTCATCATAGTTTCAAATGACTACGCAAAGGTAAGGCAGAAATAGCGCGTTAGGGAAATTAGTGACATGAACGGAAAATTCTTGGTGTAAGTGGTAAGATTTTAGGTGTGAATGGAAAATTGCCCCGCAAAATCTCACGAAATTTCCTCCCAATTCTTGTCTGTACGATACACCGTTCCTTTAAAAAGGGCGATTTTTTCCCCTTTTTCATTGGAAACGGTGATATGATAAATACCAATTCGATTAGAAAGGGCACTTTCCTCTGCGGTTGCCACAATTTTATCGCCTTCTTTTAAGGGAATTGTATGCGAAATAGAAGTTTCCACCGAAACCGCCTTTCTTCCATGCGAATTTGCCGCAAACGCTAGGGCACTATCCGCCAAAGCATAACTAATGCCGCCATGGGCAATGCCAAAACCATTGAGCATTTCTTTTCGAATGGTCATCTCTAATTTACAAAAACCTGCATGAAGTTCAAGCACTTCTATGCCCAACCACTGACTAAAAAAATCCTTTTCCATCATGGTTTGTACGATTTCTTGCGCTGTCATAAGTAGTTATAAGTGAATAGTGAATAATTACCTTGTGCCCTCTTCCCCTAAAAGAAAAATGCCTTGCAAGTCTTTGACGACTTACAAGGCGTAAATATCTAAAAAAAATCCTGTTTTTTCAGAGATTAGTGACCCGCTTCTTTTTTAACTTCTGTAGCAGGAGCATCAGCTTTAGGCGCGTCAGCTTTAGGAGCTTCTGTAGCAGGAGCTACTGTTTTGCCAGAATCTGCTTTAGGAGCTTCCATAGTAGGAGCAGCAGTTTCAGTAGCAGGAGCTGCGTTTTCAGTTCCTTCTGTTTTAGATTCGTTACAAGCTACAAATGCGAAAGCGATAACCGCCAAAGACAACAAAAACTTCTTCATAATGAATGTGGAAATTTAAAAAGTAAAACAAAAAAATAAATTTGCAAAAGATTTCTGCTAAATTCTAGTCCTTTAACGCATCATTCCTTAGAATTGTTGCGTTTTTTCTAATATTTATCTACGTTTTCTAAGGAAATTTTAATAATTTGACATAAGTCAATTTTTTGAGTGTTTTTTTCACCTAAATTAAACGATTAATTGTCAGTGATTTATGTTTTTTCGGTAAAATAATTAAACTTTGCTCCTCTTTTCTACCTGCAAATAACGTGCAGAAAACTTAAAAACTCCTTAGAAGTTCTAAAATAAAATATTTTTGTATTTAAACTACTTTTGTGAACAAATGTATGCAAACACCTCCTATCAATCGCACTATATTTTCGTAATTTCCTGCAATGATACAACATTTTTTGTGAATTAACGTTCGTTTCATAATTTATATAAACTTTTTTTGATAAAATGAACCAATATGCAGCAAAAAAGGTAAAAAACTCGTCTAATATGCTGTAACCTAATCTCTAACAATTCGTCTTAAAGATATGTGTATAGGTTAAAGAGAATTTTATAAGTTGAGCGATAGAAAAATAAAATAATTAGCCAAAACAACAATAAAATGGTATATTTGTGTTGTAAATAAAACTGAAGAAAACACCTTTAATATCACTTCAAATATGCTTAGAATACTTTTCACATTCTTCATTCTATAATAATTCACTCCATTATGCAAGACTTCATCACCACCTATTTTTGGGGCAGCATTGGCGTTATTGTAGGGATTTCCTTACTTTTTAATGCTATTTTTCAACATCAATACCTTCACCGATTGCGCAAAAACACGATTGCCTTGACTGGCAAAGTAGCTAAAATTTTGGTAGAAGAAGACGTAAATGGCAAGAAATTTTACCGCGCCATTGTAGAGTTGTTGACCCCCAAAGGCAAAAAATTGAAATTCAAATCTCATCTTGTGCAAGATTCAACTCAATATTTAGCGCAAGTCGGCAACAAAGTAAAACTTTGGTATAACCAAGAGTTTGATGAGGTTTCTATGCAACTCGCCACTATTAACGCGGATTTAGTGGCAAAATACGTATTAGGCTTGAGCGTTACCGCATTAGGGGTGATTACCTTTTTGGTGTAACATTTCCCTTACAAATCGCTGCTATTCCATAAAAAACTCAACCCTCGGCACAATTACGCAGAGAGTTGAGTTTTTTCTTTGCCCTTTTTTGTTTTTTTTTGCACAACTATAAAATTTTTCTACCTTTGAAGCAGTAATTTAGTGAATAGTGAATAAGGAAAAGTGAATAGATAAATGTTCGATAACAATGAGTTGGTAATATCCTGTTATCATAATCAAGCACCTAAAACTCAAACATATCCTAAGAAGATTGAACATATCGAAATATTACTTATCCATTACTCAATCACTATTCACTATTCACTCCTCACTATTCACTTATATTATTATGTCTTTATTCAGAAAAAAGCCACTACACGATGTTCTTACGCAGGGCAGTGATGACGCGCATGGCGGTACGGGGTTAGCAAGGCACTTGACCGTTTTTGACTTGACCGCTTTTGGAATTGCCGCAATTATTGGCGCAGGAAGTTTTAGCAGTTTGGGGGAAGCCTGCTTTAAAGGAGGTCCTGGCGTAGTACTGCTATTTATCATTTGTGGCATTGCCTGTGCCTTTACTGCATTGTGCTATGCCGAATTTGCCAGCCGTATTCCTGTGGCGGGAAGTGCCTATACTTATGCTTATGTTTCTTTTGGCGAGGTCTTAGCGTGGATTATTGGCTGGGCTTTGTTGATGGAATATTCAATTGGCAACATTTATGTAGCTTTTTCTTGGAGTGATTACTTTACCTCTTTGATGCACCGACTGGGCTGGGACATTGCACCCCATTTTACTTGTAGTTATGCCGAAGCCCACAAAGCCGTGCTGAACAACTCTAGCAATGTCGAATTACTGGCAGCTTGGAACAATGCCCCAACTTTGGCAGGTTTGCGCATTATTATTGACCTTCCTGCCTTGATTATCAATATTTTAATTACTTATTTGGTGTATCGTGGCGTAAAAGAATCGCGCAATTTTAGCAATGCCATGGTAATTTTAAAATTAATCGTGGTAGTAATGGTGATTATTGTAGGCGCGTTTTACATTGATACTGCAAATTGGACTCCTTTAATAGATGCTTCTTTTGACAGTGCGGCAAGCGCGGCAGGTGAAACGTCCTTCATGCCCAAAGGTTTTTCTGGGGTAATGGCTGCCGTTTCGGGGGTATTTTTTGCCTACATTGGATTTGATGCAGTGAGCGTGTTGGCAGAGGAAAGCAAAAATCCACAAAAAGATTTGCCAACAGGAATGATTGCCTCTTTAATTATTTGCACAGTTATTTATATTTTGCTCGCTTTGGTATTGACGGGAGTGGTTGATTATAAGGTATTTGATGGCGTAGGCGACCCACTTGCAAAGATTTTTGAAGTAAAAAATGTAGGTTGGATGCAGTTTTTGGTAGCGATTTGCGCAGTTGTGGCGATGACAAGTGTATTATTGGTTTTTCAAATGGGACAACCGCGTATTTGGATGAGCATGAGCAGAGATGGTTTGCTTCCACCGATTTTTCAAAAAATTCATGAAACGTACCAAACGCCTTCATTTTCTACCATTTTAACAGGATTTGTAGTAGGTGTTCCAATAATTTTTACAGATAAAACCTTCATTTTGGATTTTACGAGCATCGGAACTTTGTTTGCCTTTGTGTTAGTTTGTGGAGGTGTGTTATTAATTCCTCGAAAAGAGGCACAAGCAGGGAAATTTAACCTTCCTCATATCAACGGCAAATACATTTATCCTTTAATGGTAGTAGGTTCTTTGGTTATAGTTAGCTTATTGGTAGAAAATTATTGGTCAAAGTTATTCGACCTTGGCAGCGATAATGTTACAGCAAACATTTCCCAAATGATTTTTTGGCTCATACTACTTATTTTATCCGTTTTCTCTTTCCTCAAAAACTGGTCACTGATTCCCCTTTTAGGCTTATCCACCTGCTTATATCTCTTAACAGGCATGAGTGCCTCCAACTGGGCATGGTTTTTTGCATGGTTTGGTTTGGGTTTATTGGTGTATTTGAGCTATGGCAAAAAATATAGTAAATTGAATGTCAAAAGATCTAAGTAGTGAATACTTAAGAATGAATAATTAGTATTTACTCATACTTATAAAAAAGGACATGGCATCACAAATTTTTTATTTAAATTCAGACAATACCCATCAAATAGAAGTGAGTTGGAGTTGGGGTTGGAAAGAATGTAAAGTTGCTGAAAACCAGCAAATTATCGGAGAATTTGCTTCTCCAAAGGAACTAAGGGAAGGAAAAAACTTTTCCTTAGCAAATGGTAGCACTTTGTTTGTAAAACTCCAAGAATCTATCTGGAATGGCTCAGGCTTAGACTTGCAACACAATGGCAAAGTCGTCAAAGGCAGTGTAAATGACCCGATTACGCAAATCAACAAAACCGCAGGCGTTATTTGGGCAATTGCGATTCTTAACCTTGTCATTGGTATCATTTTCTACTTTGTGATGTCCGATGAAGAAGCAAAATCCACAGGTTTAGGCATGATGGTAGTCGGTGTATTGATTGGAGTTTTAGGTTATTTTTTCAAAACCTATCGCTCCAAAGCCTCCCTTCTTGCCGTCATTGCCTTGATGATATTAGACATCGTAATGACCATCACAATAAGCGGAAAGGCAAACGGTATAATCGTGAAAGTTTTTTTTATCATTTACTTAATTCAAGGGTATTTGGCGATTTCCAAAGCGAAAACCGCAGAGTTGGAAGAGAAAATAGAAGAAATTGGCGGATAAAAGAAGGCAGGTATAAGCATAATGCTCAAACTAATTCTTACCGAGTACTTAACCTTATTTTGGCATTATCAAAAAATCCTCACATTAAGA
>JBJXHA010000545.1:0-6859 GCA_046160275.1 Bacteroidia bacterium
GCTATTATCTATTTATGATAAATCAGAACTTGAAAATGTAAGTCAAGAATTCATTACACAAAAAATAGCAGAAGCATTGGCTGAAGAAATAGAAAATGATTCTCTAGAATAAAGGGATTAAAAAACACAACATCCGTGTCGTAAAAAAGTGTTGCTTCGTTCCATAGTTACTTTTTGCTAGTTGCCGATGTTTTTTGTTTGGTTTTTTTCGCTATATTTTGTAAATTTGCATTTTTAGTATTCAATAAAGATGAGAATTATCCTAGAAATACCAGATAATCATTATCGCTTCTTTACAGAGTTACTGGCACGTTTGTCTTTTGCCAAAATTGTAAAAAGTGTGATTGCGCCTGTAACTGTAACTGCACATAGTTGGCAGCAACTGACAGAGCAAATGGGAAAAGATACAAACGTTCGTATCACTGATATGGAGGCTTTTTATGCAACCTTACCCCCTGAATTGCAAGACGATGGAAGTGATATTGACTAAACAGGCTTTGAGTGATATAGAAACATGGCTACATACAGACGTAAAAGTCTTGAAAAAAGTCTTGAAACTGCTTAAGGAAATTGCAAAAACGCCTTTTGAGGGAATTGGTAAACCCGAACCTTTGAAACATGAACTAAGTGGTTGTTGGTCAAGGAGGATTACAGACGAGCATCGAATTGTTTATGAACTTACAGAAAACGGAATCATCATTCATAGTTGCCTGGGGCATTATGAGGCATAAAAATACAACATCGTGTCGTAAAAAAGTGTTACTTCGCCAATCACGCTGGAGGTGCAGGTGTGAGTCCTGCATTAGCCTTGTGCTAATTAGATTAAATATTAGATTACCATTAACAGTCACTTTTTGCTTGTTACCGATGTTTTTTCTTTGAAAATAACAAAACAAATTTCACAGAATGTCGTAAAAGGTGCGTACTTCGCTAACAATATACGAGGCTAGGGTCTGTTTCGGCAGAAGAGGTGCAACTCCTCATTGGCTGCCTCATCGCATTTTTGCTTGTTGCTTTTGTGAAGTTTTTTTTAAGTAAGGAAGAGGTAAAAAACACAGTATCCAACTTATTTTTTTACCCCCAAGTTTCACAAAGTATTTTCCACAAAGATACACAAAGCTAAGGGTTTAGGGCGTTTTCTTTGTGCAACTTTGTGTAGAACTTCTGCTACTTTGTGGTTTTTCCACACATAGTTTTCACCCGTTCTTAATAAAGTTTGCTTCATTACCACACTTAAACAAAGTATTGATAATAAGCAAATTAACATCATTATTCATTATCAATTATTCATTATCAATTAACATACATAGGCTATTCTGCTCCTTCCTTCTCAATTCTTAAAATTAATTAGGGGCGTGCTTTCCTGTGTAATTAATAAAAACAGTGCCGTAAAAAAGCCTTACTTCGCATCAAAAGCTGGTACTTTGCAGGTTCGAATCCTGCCTTGGCTTCGGTCAAGTGGAGAAATGGTAAACTCGCCAATAAAAGTGGTTTTTTGCTTATTGCCTGTTTTATTTTGAGTAATTTTAAAACTCTAAACCAACCTATATTTTTAGTTTAGGATGAAAGAAATAACTCACACTAATACTCACATTAGATAGATTATTGATGTATTTGGGTTTACGATAATAATAGAGTGCTTCTACTCCTATTCTCCACTTTGGATGAAAAAAGTAACCTAATTTTGCCCCTATACCTGGGTAACGATATATTTTTATCGCACCTTGATAGACGAAAGCAGAGTCAAAAGGTAAACTTTGATTCATCAATGTGTCTAATTGGCTATACAAATCATCTCTTGTCCAAACATGAAATAAACCCACTTCTATTGGTTTGTTTTTGAAGCAATAATTAATTCCTATGTAATTACTAGATTTAAAAGAACGAATAAAACTATATTTATAAAATAATTCAGATAGTAAAAAACTAAAGCTACGTTTAGCTTCAAATGCTATAGAATACTTAGGTAAACGATAAGTAATCCCTAACTCATAATTTGCACTTGCAAAATGTTCTTTGGTGCGAAGTGTATCATGTTGTGCGTTATATGAAAACTTATTAACCCTCATTCCAATATTGAAAAATAAATTTTCTTTAGAACCAGCATACTGCGCAAATAAGTTCAAACTATTACTAAATATGATAGTGAGAATCAATATTATTTTTTTCATTTTTTGTTCATCGAATAATATGCAAAACGATAGTTTATATTTATACCATAATGATAGGCTTCATAAATGCCTGAAATATCCCAAAATATCCATTCAGGTCTCAATTCAATCTCTATCCATTGAAAAGGAAAGGCTATATAGGGGGACAGACCTTTCTTAAAAGTGCTACTTTTCCCGCCATTAGCAGAATTATCGGCAGTATATTCATAAGAACCAACCGACCAAAAGAAGTCAAGCCCTGCCCGAATCCGTAACTTTTTATCATGCCGAAAAGTATGATTTATACCCAAAAAGGTATCGTCCATAAAACCAGCAACGGAATATTTAGGCAATGCAGCAGGCATTATCCAATACTGTTTCCTAAGAACAATGGCTGTATGTAATTGATTTATATTAAGTTCTGCCCCAAGACTGGGCTTTAACGCTATCGCATTTGTAGGAAGAACAGTTCTTACCCAAGCATAACTAATAGGGTTTAATCGTGCTCCAAATAACAAATTCAGAGATACCCCCTTTTTATTTAATACTTCGTTTTGAGAAAATGCGGTATTTGTGTGGGCAAAAAGAAAAGATAAAAATAGAAATAAAATATGTTTTTTCATATAAAAAAAGTAAATGCTACCTTAGTAAGGCTTAACTCGCAAAGGTAGCACTTTTTTTAAAATTTATACGCATTTTAATGTTATTGTTGCAAGCAATAACATTAATTCTAGGTAAATTAGTTTTGACGTTTCAAAGTCACTACCATCTTGTAACTTTCAATCTCATATTCGTCTCCAGTACTAGGAAAAGTATTATCCATGTTAATCGCAGTCGTACCCGATGAACAGTACCATTCATTCGAATATTTCATAGCCCCTTTATTCGTTGATGACAAATAAGAAGGTAAGTTTTTCCTAGTAGCATACCAATCATATTCAAAAAAATCAATATAAAAGTCTGTAATTGTAGAATTAGTACTAAAACCCGCTCCATTAACAGGAAGCCCGCCCGCCGCTTTAGTTGTACCATTACATACTTGAGTAGAAGTAAATTCGGCAAGAGTTGCATAATGTTGACTTGTACTCCCCCCATAATTAGGGTCATTGGTTAACCTAAAGGCGCACCTAACATCTGATTTATTGGTACCTTGTTCATAACGATAAGAACAGCCCCCTTTAATTCGCATACTTGGAAAGAGTAAATCTGTAACAACAGAACTTGTTTTTAGCACATCTTTACTGCTTTTAACAAGCTCGTTAGTTGATTTCCCGCCCAAATTGTTTATTTCGCCATTACAAATGATAAATACAGGGAACTGCGCTTCCATTGCTTCAGTTTCTGTAATACTAACTAAGGTATAAGGTTCTTCTCCATTTTCAATCTCTAGCCAGCCAGGAATTGCATCGTCATCTTGCCCTGCAATCTCCGCGCCTATTGCCACAACATAATCGGCAGTATTTGTTACAGAACTGATATTAGGAACATGAATTACAGGTTCATATTCTTCATTGTCGTAAACCATTTGACTTTTTACATAAGCTATCAAATCGTCTAAATTGCCTACTCGCCCAGTATTAGTTCCAATGAAAACATTCTGAACAGCAAGCTCTATTTCTGAAAATTGGTGCATTAAATCTTCCAAGCTAAGAACATTGTCTAAACTGTTTCGAGCATTTAGCAACACAAAGTCCCTAACATCTTTTCTTTTAAAGAAAGGCAAAACAGCCTTATGAACCTTAGTTAGTTGAACATTCATATTAGCATCAGGCTCATCTTGGCTGCCTAACGTTGGGTAATCAATCTTCTCAAAGATGTCTGTAGGATTACTTTGAGCATTAACAATGTCTGACTTTTGGCAACTTTCAATGCAAATGGAAAGTGCTAATAGAGCGAAAAAGAATTTAATCTTAAAAAATGTACTTTTCATAAATAGTAATTTATATTGGTAAAAAATGAACGTTTTTCAAAAAGCATCTACTGACTTACGCATTTTGTTGCTAAGAAAATGGTAAATTTTATATGGGTACTCATGAACTCATTCTTTTTGGCTATGAGGTAATGGGTAATTTCTAGCTACAAATTCCGTAAAAAAAAAAATCAAAATGCAAATTTTTCATCAAAAAGTTATCCACATTTTTCATTTTTTTATTTTTTATCAATTTTATTCGAGGTTTCCCTACGCTTATTTTACCTCCAAATCCTTCCCCTCCCACAAAACACAACAAAAATCTTTCTTTTCTGCTAAAAAATACCGAAATTTGCGACTTGTTTGAAAGTAAACCTTTGATAAACGTATTTTGTTAATTATCAATAGGTTGGACTGATAACTGTTTACTGATAATTGATAACTGAATGAAACATATTCGAAATTTTTGCATCATTGCACATATTGACCACGGAAAAAGTACCCTCGCTGACCGCTTGTTAGAGGAAACTAAAACCCTAACGAACCGTGAAATGATGGCGCAGGTGCTCGATAGCATGGATTTGGAGCGCGAGAAAGGGATTACGATTAAGAGCCATGCTATTCAAATGACTTATGAAAAAGGGGGGGTAACATATATCTTAAATCTGATTGATACGCCCGGTCACGTGGATTTTTCGTATGAAGTTTCTCGCTCGATTGCGGCTTGTGAAGGTGCTTTGCTTGTTGTTGATGCCGCACAAGGCATTGAGGCTCAAACGATTTCAAACCTTTACTTAGCGATTGGGCATGATTTGGAGATTATTCCTGTCTTGAATAAAATTGACTTACCTTCGGCAAAAGTGGAGGAAGTGAGAGATGAAATTTGTCAACTTGTGGGCTGCGAACCCGAAGATGTTTTGCTTGCAAGTGCAAAAGCAGGCATTGGTATCAAGGAAATTTTGGAGGCAGTTGTGAAGAGAATCCCCGCACCAAAAGGAAATCCTAACGCCCCTTTGAAAGCTTTGGTATTTGATTCTGTGTTTAACCCCTATCGCGGCGTTATCGTATATTTTAGGATAATGGACGGTTCCATTAAAACGAAAGATAAAGTTCGTTTTATGGCAACCGAAACAGAATACGAAGTTGATGAAATCGGTATTTTGCGCTTGAAAAAAGTACCTGTCGATGAGGTAGAAACGGGTAGCGTAGGTTATATGATTGCGGGAATGAAGAACTTGCGAGAGGTAAAAGTGGGGGATACAATTACCCTCCTTGATAATCCTGCCTCTTCAGCCATTCAAGGATTTCAAGAGGTAAAACCTATGGTGTATGCAGGGATTTATCCTACGGAAAGTGATGAATTTGAAGAGTTGAGAGATGCCCTTGAAAAATTGCATTTGAATGACGCAGCCCTCGTTTATACGCCGGAAACTTCTGCCGCTTTGGGTTTTGGTTTTCGTGCAGGATTTTTGGGGATGTTGCACATGGAAATCGTGCAGGAACGACTTGACCGCGAGTTCAATATGTCGGTAATTACGACAGTTCCAGGGGTAGGTTTTCGCGCAATTATGACCAACGGCGATGAATTGGAGGTCAACAGCCCTTCTGATATGCCCGAAGGTTCGCGCCTAAATTACATGGAAGAGCCTTTTATTAAAGCGCAAATTATTACGAAATCTGAATATATTGGGGCGGTCATGTCTTTGTGTATTGACAAACGAGGAATGTTTAAAAATCAAGCCTATTTGACAACTGACCGCGTAGAAATCACCTTTGAAATGCCTTTGGCAGAGGTTGTTTTCGACTTTTTTGATAAATTAAAAACGGTTTCAAGAGGTTATGCTTCCTTTGATTATGAATTGATTGGTTTTAGAAGGTCAGAATTGGTGAAATTGGAAATCTTGCTAAATGCCAAATCAGTAGATGCTTTGAGTGCGATTATTCACCGTGATAAAGCTTATTATTGGGGCAGAAGAGTGTGCGAAAAATTGAAAGATTTGATTCCGCGCCAACAATTTGAAGTGCCCATTCAAGCCGCAATTGGTGCAAAAGTGATTGCCCGTGAAACCATTAAGGCGATAAGAAAAGACGTTACTGCAAAATGTTATGGAGGAGATATTTCTCGTAAAAGAAAGCTCCTCGAAAAACAAAAGCAAGGGAAAAAACGGATGCGCCAAATTGGTTCAGTAGAAGTTCCACAATCTGCTTTCCATGCCGTTTTGAAGTTAGACTAATTCAAAAGATAATTATCATAATACAAAAAACTGCTTGCCTGACCCTCGTTAGGCAAGCATTTCTGTTTAATACCAACGCTAATTCCAAATTTTATATGCAATGTAATAAGTATTCGGTAATAAGTAGTTTATGTTAATACTTTCACTTAAAATACTGATAATAAGTGAGTTGAAATCATTTTCCATTATCAATTATTAATTATCCATTACTTATACCTAATTTTTTTTCCTAAATTTGTCCATTCATTTTTATTTTAGGTCAAAATCATGAAATTTCACTTACTCACTTTATTTACTTGCCTTAGTTTGTTAGGGTTTTCGCAAACCATTACAAATGTAAAATTCGATACTTATACAACGAGTATCTCCCTTCAATACGAAATCAAAAACTGCAATTATGGCGATAATTTTCGAGTATTGGTAGAATGTAGCACTGATGGCGGCTGGACTTACACCTTACCCGTCAATGATGCGACAGGCGACATCGGCAAAGGCTCAGGAGCAGGAATTGCTTGTGGTTGCTGCAAACGAATTTCTTGGGAAGCAAAGCGGCAATTAGGCTTTAC
>JBJXHA010000546.1:0-5535 GCA_046160275.1 Bacteroidia bacterium
TTGGGCTATGAAATGACAGAGGAGTATGGCGATGATGCGGGGGAGTTGCCATATCAAACCTACAGCCCATTAGTTGCTTTAAGCTGCCCGACACCTTTAGCAATGGACGATTTTTATATAATGCCCAATAATGGAGTGCTTAACATCCCTGATTTTACACTGGCACCTGTGGTTGGTTATGTGGAAAATGATGACCCTAATTTTGGAGTAACTGTTACTAATATTACCCCTGTTGGTAATTGGCAATTTGTGAACGTAACGCTACCAAACATTACTTGCGCTCCTATGGGTAATTTTGCGGGTTGGATTTCGATAAATTATGTTATTGACTGTGTTCCTATGGGGATTTCCTCAGGAGCGGCTACGATTTGGGTATTTGTAGACTATCCGCTCAATTTACCCTGCAATGCAGTTACTACTTGCGGTGAAAATTTAGTATGTTATGGAGATTTTGAGGCAGTGAATGACCCTAATGTCGCTCCTTTTAATGGCTTTAATGTAGCTACTCCTATAGGAAATTCGCCAGATTTATACTTGAATGGGATAAATGTGGCAACAAATACAGCTAATAGTTTCATAATGGTTTGTGCGAATGAACCTCAAGGAGCTAATTTTCCCTATCCTGCCCCTTCTTTAGCTATTAATCCAGGTAATACACAATATGTGGGCATGGCTTCGGCAATGGCATTTGGCATTTGGCAATATCAAGAAGGAGTTGCTTTACCACTTGGTACGAATATGGCTGCGGGTACAAATTTTCAACTTCGTTACGAGGCTTTTAATTTTCCCTGTGGTATTGGCTACCAATTTATGATTTCAGATAATTACCCTTGCCCAAATCTTCAAGCTTGGCTTAGTTGTGGTGCATCGCAAGGGGAAATCCCCTTAGAGGTAGATATTAATACTAATACTACTACTACTTTAGGAGCGCAAAATACCAATCCAAACATTTGGCAGACCCATACCCTGAATTTGAGAGTACCACAAAATCTCAACAATGGAGCTAACCATCTAGTCGTCTTTGCTGCTCCCCCTGTTGGACTTGATACTGGGTACGGCTTCATTGACAATATCTCTATTATCAACGACCCCATCCTTATCTCCAAAACAGCCTCTCTCCCCACAAACTTGCAAGCCTTTGAGATTAATGAGCCAGTTACCTACACGATTACAGTTACCAATACAAGCCCTTCTCAAACCGTGAATAACATTCAAATTACGGATACCTTGCCTTATTATGGACTAGATTTTGGTAGTTTTACTACTCCTACTGCGGGTTTGGGTTTAATAAATGGAATCTTAGATTACGCGCCTTTTTCGCTCGCGCCTAATACAAGCATGGTAATTGAATATACTTTGAATGTTACGGCACAATGTAGCCTCAAAATTACCAACTGTGTGCAGGTGGTTTCGGATTGTACTTTGCCTGGGTTTCCTGTTACAGAAAGTTGTGTTAGCATTCAGTCATCTGGTTTGCCTGTGTATGATGTAACACAAGCTACTTTGCCTAATATTCTTAGCACTGAC
This sequence comes from Bacteroidia bacterium, assembly GCA_046160275.1. Taxonomy (GTDB): domain Bacteria; phylum Bacteroidota; class Bacteroidia; order J057; family J057; genus JBJXHA01. The sequence goes on from JBJXHA010000546.1 coordinate 1,528, forward strand.
GTACAGTTAAGCGGAGATTTAACTGTTGATACTTGGAATACCCTTGGCGGAACTTTGCTAATTAGTGATGGCTCGCGGGTCGTGATGCCTGAAGGTACTCGGATTTTGGTTGAGCCAAATGCTATATTAAGTGTTACAAAATTTGCTATAATAGAAGGTTGCAATACGATGTGGAAAGGCATAGAACTCAATGAAGGAAATGTAGAGGTATTACTTTCTACGATTCAAGATGCAGAAAAGGCAATTCAAGTAAGTGACCGAAGTAGCGTTTTGTTGAACGATGCGCAATTACTTCACAATGTTATTGGCTTAAATATGAATGTAAATGCGACTCCTATTAATGTAATACATGACATTTTTGGAGAAACGGTTTTTGATGGTGGGCAACCCTTTTTGCCGCCTTACAATGGACAAAGTTTGTTGCCTGGCAACATTGGCTATGCAGGAATTGTTGCCAATAATGTACTCAACGGCTTAGACTTAAATGCTGCTTCTCCTGCTTTCCCTGTCAATGATAATGTAACTTTCCGTAACCTTAACATCGGGGTACTTGCCGAAAATGGGGTAGAAGTAAAGGTAAATCGTTGTACTTTTGAGGACATTCGCAGCGACTTATTTTATGCTTCCACGCCGTATAATGGCACTGCCTTAGTAGCACGAAGCGGCTGTAATTTCTTTCATACAGGTTGGGGCGGAACTGCTGCCTCGCCGCTTACCTTTTCGGGTTGTGAGCAGGGCATTTATTTAGAAAGAACCCGCAAGGCATATATTCGCCAATGTCGCTTTGCCGAAAATGCCAATTTTGACTGCCGAAATGCCATTATTGTAAGAGATAACGATGGCTTTAGCTACACAGACATCTTAAACAACCACATTTCCGCCCAAGCAAACGGCGTGGTGCTGTTGAATAATTTAAGTCCACAAAGGATAGCGGTGGAGGAGAATAACATTTTTATCCATAATCTTAATAGTTTTGGTAATAGTGGTATAAACGCAAGCACAGCAGCACCTAACGCTACCCTTTCTCATGTACTGATTAGGGATAACGAGATTGACATAGATAGGGGTAGAAATGGTATTTGGTTGAATGGTTTATATGGGGCGCAGGTGATTAGAAACGTTATTCCAATGAGTAATACCTTTGTATCGCCAGGACATAGGGGAATTTGGCTGCAAAATTGTCTGCATAATGCCATTCGATGCAATGATGTTAATAGTACGGGCTTTGATGGCAGTTCTTTACAAGCGGGTATGCGCTTCGATTTGTCAGATGCAAACGATGTTTCTTACAATGCGGTAACACAAACTTATTACGGCATTCGTTTTAATGGTGCTTGTGGAGGGACGAATTTTCAACGAAATAAAATGAATAACCATGAGTTTGGGCTGTGGTTAAGTGCCAATACTGCTTTTGGGCAGCAAGGAGGCTTTACTACCTCTTTTGGAAATGTATGGAATGGTACTTATGGCATTAGGGCAGCGCATCATAATGAGGCGGTGGTAAATCAGGTTCCGCCTTATAATAATATAGCTGGGTCATATGTTTATATGCCATTGTCTTCGTTTCCTACATCTATTTTCCCTACACCAGCCACAACCCCCTCTGTTGAGTGGTTCAAAACTAACACACCAAGCACAACTTATGGCTGTTCTGTCTGTGCTACCTTATCAGCTCCACCTTTAGCAGTTGCGGAAGGATTTACTTCTGCTGATACCACTATTGCTAATGATTCCGCCACCTATTACCAATACCCAACGGAAAGTGACTGGCAGGCAAAGCGTGATTTATACGAGAAGTGTTTAACATTAGGAACAGATGATAACAGCCTAATGGCAGGTTTTGTTACTGCTATGGAGAATTATCATTTGGCTGAATTGGCTGAAGTTTCGGTAAATAACAGAGCTTTAACGGATAACTATGCCAATGGTATAGCTGCTGCAGCCGCTTTATATTCACAACAAGAAAGCCTACTGGTATTATTGCGGGTACAAGACTCTATTTTATTAGATACTTTAACGCTTTCGCAAGATAGTTTAACCGCTTTTAGTGTAAAAGAAGGTTTACTTGAGCAATTAATGGATATAAAAGCAGACATTATTGCTTTGGAAACTGCCGCTAATACCGAAAGAGAGCAAACAGCTAACACAATTCTTACGGCAAATGGGGTTATTGATGTAAGCGAAACTTACGAAGAAAACGAGCGTGTTGTCAACGAGATTTATCTTACTACTTTGGCAAAAGGCGTTTATGAATTAGATGAAAGCCAAATCAACCAACTTGAAAGCATCATACACCAATGTCCTATGTCTGGCGGGACTGCTGTGTACAGGGCTAGGGCTATATATGCGATGTATGATATGGAAGAAGAATATAATGACAGCGAAGTGTGTAATGACCAAGGGATTTCGTGGAGAACAAGCCAAGTTCAAACTTCTATTGCTGATATTGTGATATATCCGAATCCTGCTACACAAAGTGTTCATATTCAATTTGCAAAAGAGCGTGGGGGGGCTGAAATTATTTTTTACAATAGTTTAGGGCAAATTGTAAAAAGAGCAGTCTTGAATGGGCAAAATGAAATATTATTGGATATTTCGCAATTACCACCTAGCGTATATCAAGTAGTTATTAAAGGAACGAAAATTTCCTACCACAAATTAGTGATTGAGTAATTTTATTTTCATTTGGGATAAGCGTAATCAGTTGTTACGCTTATTCTTTTTTGTTTATTTTGTATGAAACGAGTGATTTGTATAATTATATTTGCTTCTTTCTTTGATTTTATTGTTGCCCAAAAACACGATAATTATTGGGTGCAAGGAATAAACACTTATCCTTGGGCGCAGCAAATAGGATACTATGGAGGTTATGCCTTAGATTTTAGCGCGTCTAGTATAAACATAATACCTGATACAAGTGCCATTTATATGGGAAGAGGCAACACTAGCATGAGTGATGCAAACGGGAATTTATTGTTTTATACAAATGGAATAACCGTTGCTAATGCTCAACATGATACTATGGTGAATGGGAAATACTTACATGGTGGTAATTTTGCAAATGCTTTCCCCGATGTTGGTGACCCATTTGCACACGAAATCATCGCTCTTGTTAAGCCATGGTCTAATAAGGAATATTACATTTTGCAGCCTTACCATATTTCCGCATCAAACTCTCCTGTTATCAAATTTCTCTATAGCAAAATAGATATGAACTTAGATAATGGCTTAGGAGCAGTAGTAGAAAAAAATATCCCTATTATAGATAGCACAATACTTGATACTTTGGCAAATTATAGTGTAACGGCAGTAAAGCATGGTAATGGCAGGGATTGGTGGGTGGTTATTCCTAATAATCATGCTACTGATGTATATTTGGTACTAGTAACCCCTAATGGTGTACAGCCTCCTATCAAATCTAAAATTAGTAATGATGCTTATAAGTTTACAGCCTATAATGTTTTTTCCCCGAATGGAGAGGTTTATGTGCAATATTTACCAGATAACAAACTCCGTATTATCGACTTTGATAGGTGTAGCGGTGCGTTTTCCAATGAAAGAGTGATTTATACAGGTTGTGCTACTTGTGGTACGGTAGGTTTGACTATTTCTCCTAATTCTCGGTTTTTATATAACATAGGGCTTATGAAAATCTACCAATACGACTTACAAGCAAGCAATATCCAAGCAAGTGCTACGCTTGTAGCAAGTAACGATGGCTTTTTAGATACTACGCAGTTTGGTCAAAACCACCCCGTTCCTTTTTACACTCCCCAACTCGCTCCCGATGGCAAAATCTACTTAGCACCAGGCGCAACGCTCCCCTATATGCACATCATACACAACCCTAATGCGCAAGGGGTAGCTTGTAATGTAGAGCAGCATGTATTACTTCCCCACCTCAACGACCAATCTATGACTAACTTCCCCACCTACCGCTTAGGGGCAAAAGTAGGCTCGGCGTGTGATACGCTCTCTGTCAGTAATCAGGACGCAGTGAGCAATAAA
>JBJXHA010000547.1:0-5501 GCA_046160275.1 Bacteroidia bacterium
GGGGTAGTAACGGGATATGGTAAGGTCAATGGTCGCTTGGTATATGTATTCAGCCAAGATTTTACGGTGTTCGGTGGCTCTTTGTCAGAAACGCACGCCGAAAAAATCTGCAAAATCATGGATTTGGCAATGAAAAATGGCGCACCTTTGATTGGCTTAAATGATTCGGGCGGGGCAAGGATTCAAGAAGGGGTCGTGTCTTTGGGCGGCTATGCCGATATTTTCTACCGCAATGTGCGTGCTTCGGGCGTAATTCCGCAAATTTCTGCCATTATGGGACCTTGTGCAGGGGGCGCGGTGTATAGCCCTGCGATTACAGACTTTATTTTGATGGTGGAAAATTCTTCTTATATGTTCGTTACGGGACCAAATGTGGTAAAAACTGTTACGCATGAAGAAGTGAGTTCGGAAGAGTTAGGGGGCGCACATACACACGCTTCCAAAAGTGGGGTAACGCATTTCACCGCAGCCAATGAAGTCCTTGCCATTCAACACATTAAACAATTACTTAGCTATATTCCTCAAAATTGTGAAGATGATGCGCCGCGTATTGCTTGCCATCAAAATCCCAATGAAAAAGTGGAAGCATTGAACCAAATTATTCCCGAAAATCCCAATCAGCCTTATGACATCAAGGAAGTGATTGAGTTGGTCTGCGATACGGCTTCTTTTTTGGAAGTACATAAAGAGTTTGCCGAAAACATTGTGGTGGGTTTTGCGCGACTAGATGGGCGAAGCATTGGCGTTGTGGCAAATCAACCTGCGGTATTGGCGGGCGTTTTGGATATAAATGCCTCGGCAAAAGCGGCGCGTTTTGTGCGTTTTTGCGATTGTTTTAACATTCCTTTGCTCGTTTTTGAAGATGTTCCGGGCTTCTTGCCAGGAACTGACCAAGAGTGGCGCGGAATTATTACAAATGGGGCGAAATTGTTGTATGCTTTTTCAGAGGCAACCGTTCCGCGTGTTACGATAATTACGCGCAAGGCTTATGGCGGTGCTTATGATGTGATGAACTCAAAACACATTGGCGCAGACATGAATTTTGCTTGGCCTACTGCTGAAATTGCGGTAATGGGAGCGAAAGGGGCAGCAGAGATTATTTTCAAACGTGAAATTGCCGCAGCCGAAAATCCTGAAGAGAAATTGCAGGAAAAGGTAGATGAATATACCCGCAAATTTGCAAATCCCTATCGTGCAGCCAATCGTGGCTTTGTAGATGAGGTGATTATGCCTGATGAAACACGCAAAAAGCTCATCCGCGCCTTCGAAATGCTTGAAAATAAAGTAGATAAGTTGCCGAAGAAGAAACACGGGAATATTCCTTTGTAAGTGAAATTAAAAGAGATGCCATTTTTTGCAAAAATGACATCTCTTTTAACGTTAAGGACTCCTTAAGAGTTAGTTTATGTTACTCTTTTCACTCAAAACATTGATAATAAACAAGTTAAAATCATTATCAATTATCCATTACTTAAATATATACTCGCTTACATTCTTCCAACAAAAAAGTCAGCATTGCCATTAGTTCGCTTAATGCTTCTATTTTCCCTTTTTCTTTATATTGAGTAAAATGTTGCCCTTCTAATTTCCCAAATTCCCAAAAATCCCCATTTGAAACAATCCCAAAAATAGGAAGCTCTGGTTGGTGATTCATTTTTTGCATGGCAAGCATTTCTAAAGCGCATTGTGCCCAACCACCTATGAAATCATCAAGTTTTGCCTCAACTACCGCCACATAAGGGTGCTCAAACACGATATAACCTAGTGCTGAACGCTTGGAAATCAAGTAGTCAGGAGTTCCTTTGAGTTGGTCATCATAAGTCAAAGCCTTGTGACTCCACAAACTAAAATAGGTAATATAGGGCTTCCAAACCTCTTTTAAAATCGGGTAAAGTAGATTCTCGCAGATTGCCTCTTCTGAAGTTTTATAAACGACATTATCTAATACAAACTGAATTTCTTGCGCAAACTGTGCCGAAACTGCAAAAGGTTGGGCAGTCTGAAATCCATGCATATTTGTATATACTAAAGAATAAGCCTTTAAGACATCCCCCAATTCTTTATATTTTTTATCACTAAATGCCATATTTTCACTATTTTGAATTGCACAAAGATAAGAAGAATAGCGATAAAAAGGAATGGTTTTTGTGCAAAAGAATAAAAATCGTAACTTTGAGGTGCAAACAAAACTAACCACATCTAACCAAACATGAAGGTAACATATTTATTCCTGTTTCTATGCCTGCTAGGGCTAGAAATGGGCTTTGCAAAAACGACTTATCACAAAGCAACCGCGCAGAAAGGTGATGGGGCTTTGTCTTTGTTAAGGCGTTATAGTTTAGCAGATTACGATTGTAATGTTGATGAGTTTTACGACCTGAATAAACTAAGAGATGGTGCCGCTTTGGTGGTAGGAAAGGAATATTTTATTCCGATTCTGCTCTATGATTTTGATGGAAATACGATTCGTTCTACCTTGAATATTAAAGATATAGAAAAAGCAAAACGCATCGAATCTTTTAATGATAAAATGTTGATTCAAGGGCATAGGCGAGAAACCTACCTAAAAAGTAAAATTTTATGGGTGCCACATCATGAGTTAAAATGTGAAGAAGAAAAGGAAAAAGAAGACAATCCCGTCAAAAAGCCAAACGCTGATAAAGGAAAATTGAGTACAGGAGCAAGAATGTACGCGATTTTTGGGGAACATTATGCTTTTGTGCCTTTAAAAGATAGAACGCTCAAAAACAAAGTTTTTTACATTGACGCAGGGCATGGAGGGCCTGACCCTGGCTGTATGGCGAAATTTAATGGACATACCATTTGTGAAGATGAATATGCCTATGATGTGTCTTTGCGTTTGGCAAGAAATCTCATTTCGCATGGTGCTATCGTGTATTTGATTACCCGCGACCCTAATGATGGCATTCGTGATACAGAATATTTAAAATGTGACAAAGACGAACAGTGTTGGGACAATACCACCATTCCTTATGGGCAAAAAGAACGACTTACCCAACGTTCAGATGCGGTAAATGAATTGTATCACAAGCATTTAAAACAAGGAATTAAACACCAAAGAGTTGTGATTATTCACATTGATTCGCAACCCAAATCCGAATCGGAAGATGTGTTTTTTTACCATAAACCTGATGATGCGGCAGGCGAAAAATTGGCAAGACAAATGCACGCTACCTTGAAAAGCAAGTACAAACGCCCTTATTTAGGTAAAGTTTCTTCGCGTGAATTATTTTTGTTGATGAATTGCGAGCCAACTTCGGTTTTTATTGAGTTAGGAAATATTCAAAATCCTAATGACCAAAAGCGCGTTACCATTCCCGAAAACCGCCAAACCATGGCTGATTGGTTGTATGAAGGGCTTTTGCGTTAAGGTGAATTGGGAGGAAATGAGGCTTATTTTTCACTCATCGCTGCCCTAGCCCATCTGCAATTTTCGATACATTTTTTTCATTCCCAACTCCTTTTTCCTACCTTTGCGAAAATTTTTATCGAATGAAATCTGCAATATCAACAACGAATTTTCAGTTTCCGCACCAAGTTGGGGTGTATAATGGCAAAGTGAGAGATGTCTATAATTTGAATGAGCAGTTACTTGTGATTGTTGCAAGTGACCGCATTTCGGCATTTGACCACATTCTTTCGCGTCCTATTCCTTTTAAGGGGCAGGTATTAAACCAAACTGCGGCGCATTTTTTTCAAGCTGTAGAAGCTGATAACCAACTACATACGCATATAGTAGCCGTCCCAGACCCCAATGTAACCATTGGTTTGCGTTGTAAGCCTTACCCGATTGAGATGGTGGTACGCGGTTATTTGGCAGGTCATGCGTGGCGATTGTATGCCGCAGGGAAAAGGGAAATTTGTGGCGTGGAATTGCCCGAAGGTTTAAAGGAAAATGACAAATTACCTACGCCTATTCTTACCCCAACCACAAAATCCTACATCGGACATGATGAGGACATTAGCGAAAAGGAAATTTTGCGTTCTAACATTGTTTCGGGAGAAGATTATTTTATGATGAAGCACCAAGCCTTAAAATTGTTCGATAAAGGTACAGAAATGGCTGCCAATCAAGGGCTTATTTTGGTGGATACGAAATATGAATTTGGCTATTATAATGGGAAAGTATATGTGATTGATGAAATTCATACGCCTGATTCTTCGCGTTATTTTTATGCTGATGGTTATGAAGAACGCCAAGCAAATGGTGAAATACAACGCCAATTATCCAAAGAATTTGTACGAAAATGGTTAATTGAGCATAATTTTCAAGGCTTAGAAGGGCAAACAATGCCTGACTTGACTGATGAAATTGTGGCGCAAGCAACTGATAGATATATTGAGTTATATGAAAAAGTAACAGGTGATGCTTTTGTTCACGCGGATACAAGCAACATTGAGGAGAGAATTATGGATAATACTTTGCCTGTGATAAAGCAGTTGTTGGGCTAATGACAAAAGATTGCTAAAAATTAAAAAGGGACTACGTAAAAAGTTCGGAACTCATCGAAGAGTTCCGAACTTTTTACATAGAACAAGAGAAAGTAGTTTTAATATAAAAAACACATTAACATAATACGGAAGCATTTGCTTAAAGCGAAGGCTTCTGTTATAACCCCTTTTCAGACAGTCTCTTATTCAACGAATAAAGCTCCTAAAAAGCAAAAAACGACCCTCGTCGCGAGTGTCGTTTTTTGTACTCGATAGGGGAATCGAACCCCTGTTTCATCCGTGAAAGGGACGTGTCCTAGCCGCTAGACGAATCGAGCATTAGAGTACGCGAGTGCGTGTTTTCCTAAAATGCGATGCAAAATAAGTGCTTTAAATTGACAATTCCAAATTTTTTGTAAAAAAAAGTCCTTTTTTGACATAAATCAAAAAGTCAGGCAAAAACATATTGTTTTCCACCTGACTTCTTAAGATTTATTTAGAAACTAATTACTTAGCAATCACTATTTTATGATTAGTTCTTGAACCATTGCTTTCAATTTGTACGAAATAAGTTCCGTTTGCCAAATGGCTCAAATTGAAGGTTTGTGCAGCCGCGCCATTTTCAATATTCAAAGAATTTTGGAAAACAGCTTGTCCTTGTAAGTTAAAAACTTTTACATTTGCCGCAGTTCCTGTTACTTTTGTCATTGCCAAAGTAAAAGTACCATCATTTGGATTAGGGTAAATGCTTACATTTCCAACAAATTTTACTTCATTAGCCACGGTAGTACAGATAACAGGCATTACATACAAAGAAGTATTTAAACCCCATACATTTGTATCGGAAAATTCATTCCAAGAGTTATCACTAAATTGCACCCAAGTTGTTCCACCCGGTGTATTTCCATCTCTATTACTCAATAATACTGCCGTGTCCCCTGTGGCATAATATATCTCAATTCCTGCAAAGAAAGAACCTGTAATTGGAATAGCCGTTGGGAAAGAAGCAATCGTTGCGGCTTGCGCATTTACATCACTCACAATCGTAG
>JBJXHA010000548.1:0-13499 GCA_046160275.1 Bacteroidia bacterium
GGGGTAGGTTCAGGCTACATGGATTTGAAAAACAAAATCGCAAGCGGAGTAACCTATAATGAAGTGGGCGATTATGATTACGAAAATGCAAACTTTGGAATGTTTCGTATTTTGATTCCTTGGATTACACAACACGCTTATTTAGAAACGATTATGAATGATGATGCTTTGATGGAAACCGAAACGCGCCGCATTTTTACCGAATATTTAAACAACAATGTATTTAAACCTGCGGGTGTAATAGGCGATGCGGAAGACTTTTTTAAACCAGAAAGCACAAGCCCTACCTTATATTATGACTTCTTGAACCCCGAAGATGGTTCTTGGTCAAATGAGGAATATGGGGGTTTGGGTGGCTATGGTTTGTATATTTCTGCTCACAATCTCTGTGCAATCATGGCGCACTTTAAACACGCAGAAACGTATTTTCCTGCTTCAACTAGAGAAAAAATGTTGAACGAAAATTTAGGCTTTAGAAATGAAAATGGTGCAAAAGGAACTTATAAAGGGCATGGTGGCGATTGGTACACTTCTGCAAATGGCAGAGGCTTGCGGGCAGCAGTTTTAACCTTCCCAAATGGCGTAGAAGCAGCCTTACTTATCAATTGTAGAGATGGAAACCACGTCTATCAAACGACTGTCTTACAAAAAGCCTTTGATGATGCTTGGGGATTGTAAGTGAATGGAGAATGAATAGTGAAAAATGGAGAATAAAAAATTAGTTTATATAATGTTATAACGTTTTTCATTCCATCAAATATCAAACAAAATTTTTCAATTAGGTCGTTGAGCGAAGTCGAAATGACCTAATTGAAAAAACCAAAAGTGGAGACACACTCATTCTTTTTTACCTATACTAAAATTGCATCAACCCAATAAGATTTACTTTTGATAACTGTTTACTGTTAATTGTTTACTGATATTTATTCACCCCCCAACCACTAACTTATACCCTTCCCCATGTACATTCAATATCTCAAGGTTTGCATCAGCTTTGAGGTATTGGCGCAACTTGGTAACATACACATTCATGCTTTTGGTCTTGTAATAATCATCGCTGCCCCAAATATTTTGTAAGGCAAAATCACGTTTTAGCACTTCGTTTTTGTTTTTTATCAAAAGTTCTAATAACTTCGCCTCGATAGCAGAAAGCCTAATGTTGTTAGTTTCATGTTGAAGTTCACGACTTTGTGCATTAAAAGTGTAAGTACCAATTTGTAACAAATGATTTTTTTCCGTACTTTTGGGTTGGCTAATTTTATAACGGCGCATGATAGCAGTCAAACGCAAATATAACTCTTCCAAACTATAGGGTTTCGTGATATAATCATCAGCTCCAAGTTGTAAACCCTTGATTTTGTGTTCTTTTTGACTTTGTCCTGTCAAAAAAACAAGTGGCATATTTTCGTCTAATTGTTTAATTTCTTCTGCCAAAGTAAAGCCATCTTTACGCGGCATTTTTACATCTAGCAGGCAAATGTCGAAACCTTCAGCGTGCAATAACTCCAGGGCTTTTTCAGGATAAGGCGTATAACACACGCTTGCCCCCTTTGCCTCTAAATATTCTTGTGTAAGTTCGGCATATTCGAACTCATCGTCAATCATTAAAATTTTCATGGTCATGGAGGTAATTCTATTTTATATCATGCAAAAATACAGATACTTTTTGACTTTCGCAGTCATTTTGGTATTATTTTTTTCCCTTGCTTATGCCGAAGAAAAAAAGCCCGAAATTCCTGACAGCTTACAGCGAAAAGTGTTACTTGCCAAAACGGATACCGCCCGCTTGCATGCAAGGTCAGATGTTGCCATTTGGATGACTTCGCAACGTACCGATTTGATGCTAGATTATTTGGGAAAATCTATGGAATTGGCGCAAAAGGCAAAAAGTGAGCTGTGGATAGGGAAAACTTACAATCACTACGGCGTGTATTATGGTCGTCTACCCGATTATGAAAAAGCATTGAAGGCTTATTTTTCTGCCATTGCTATCTTTGAGAAAATAGAAAATACAATGGGAATTGCCGCTACCTCGCATAATTTAGCAATAATTTTAGAAAAAACGAAAGATTTAAAACAAGCCCTTACCTATTATTATAAAGCGATTCAAATTAACCAAAAACTGAACAACAAGTCGTGGTTGCTCAGAAATTACAACGCCATTGCTTCTGTTTATAATCAATTAGGGAAGCCCGATTCAACCTTGGGCTACCTTCAAAAATCTTTGGATTTAGCTACGGAGTTGAAAGCAAAAACAGGTATAATGTATGCAAATGGTAATTTTGGTAATTATTATGTAGAAAATAAATTATTCGATAAAGCGGAACCTTATTTGAAAAAGGCATACGCGATTTCTGTAGAATTGAACGAAAAACTAGCGCGTACAGAACACTGCCTTGCTTTGGGAACAATGTACACAGAGTTAGGGCAATTTGACAAGGCACACACTTTTTTAGAAGAGTCTTTGAATAATTATGAGCAGATAAAATTTAAAAAGTTTATCGAACAGACTTATTTAGCACTGTCAAAACTTGCAGAAAAGGAAGGAAATACGCAAGAAGCTTTGCAATATTATAAACAGTACCATGAAATTACGGATTCTTTATTAACCGAGGCTAAGAACAAATCTATCAGAGAATACGAGATAAAATATCAATCGGAAAAAAAGGAACGGGAAAACCTGTCTTTACATAAAGACAACAAAATCAAGCAATTAACAATTTATGGTTTAGGGTTTATTGCTGCCTTGTTGGTAGCTTTTATTGCTTATTTTTATTATGCACATCAGCAAAGTAAAAAGCAAAACGCACTTATCACCCTTCAACGCAATGAGTTAGCCGCCTCTAATCAAAATTTGCAACAACTATTGGCGGAAAAGGATAACATTATTGCTACGGTTTCGCATGATTATCGTTCTCCTTTGGGGCGAATCCAGGCAATAAGCGAATTAATACTGTTGCAAAAGGATAACCTTACGTTAAAGCAGCAAAGTCATTTGCAAAAAATTCCCTCGATTTTGGCAGAGGCTACCCATTTAATAGATGATTTGTTGGCGGTTACACATTTGGAAAAACTCAGCGAGCAGGTTCAGCCAGAAGATGTAAATATTCAACCTATTTTAATACAAATCGTAGAAAATTACCAAAAATGGATAGGTATCAAGCAATTACGTATTAGTTACGATTTTCCCTTAGAGGCTTGCTCACTTTACACTGATGCAAATGCTTTTCGCCGAATATTTGATAACTTAATTTCCAATGCTATCAAATATTCTCCTTTAGAAAAGCGTGTAATCATTAAGGTAGAAAGAATAGAAGAACATTATAAAATTTGCGTACAAGATGAAGGGCAAGGATTTTCAGAAGAAGATAAAAAGCGACTATTTACACGCTTCCAACGCCTTTCAGCGCACCCCATTATGGTCGGCACTTCTTATGGTTTAGGGCTTTCTATCGTCAAAACCTTAGTAGAAGGCTTACACGCTAACATACAATTAGAAGATACGGAAATGGGGGCAAGTTTTTGTGTAGAGATAAAGGACTGGGTGGAGGAGAAATAAGCCTTTGACAATCAAGCAACTAAAATTTTCACATACGCTAAATTTGCGTGTATGTGAAAATTTGCGTATATTCGGCTTCAAAACGGATAAAATATGGGATACAGTAAATACAAAAAAATTAGAACGGTAACAAAAAAGTTTGGGCTAGATGCGCAAAATACGCAACTATTCGCTGAGGTCGCACCTTGTGAGCCAAGCGAATGGCTTGCTATCACTTTGCAAAAAGCGAAAATCATGCCTTTGACAAACGAAAAAACAAAGGCAGAGCGCATTATTTCACCCATTTTGTTGGAAATTGCGGAGGCTTATCAAGACAAAGTTACCCTTTTTTCGGGAGAGGAACTAAATATTGATAGCGATGCAGATTTGGCTGGAGCTTGCGATTTTTTCTTTATCCTGCATCCAGATAAACCCTATCTCGAATCGCCGATTATTTCCTTAGTTGAGTCCAAAGATGAAGACATGGAATACGGTAGGGCGCAATGTGCAGCACAATTATACGCGGCAAAATGCTACAATGAAGCCGAAGGAAAAGAAATTCCTGTGCTATATGGCTGCGCAACTGATGGCATAGAATGGCAATTTATGCGCTTTGAAAACAATATTTTTTATTTGGATAAACAAATTTATACAGATATTAAACTCATATTGGGTGTATGGCATAAAATATTGCAATTCTTTTTATCTCCTCAAAATATCAAACCATGAAAAAAAACTTTCGTATTCACATTCCAACCCCTTGCAGCGAAAATTGGCACGAAATGCTGCCTGCTGAAAAAGGGCGTTTTTGCTTGCATTGCCAAAAAGAAGTCGTTGATTTTACGCAAATGACAGACTTTGAAATTGCTTCCTTTTTAGTGTATAACAAAGGAAGTGTATGCGGGCATATCGGAAAATCGCAAACGAAACGCTCGTTTCAATATGTTCAGGCAGAGTTTACCCATTCCCCTGTAAAAAAATATGTTTTGGCTTTGTTGGCAGCAGGTTTTGCGGCTACGCCTATGTTTGCGCAAAATGCAAGTCCAACACCTATTTCACAAACCCTTTTTTCTGCTACTTCTAAAGAAAAGCAAACGCCCAAAGAAGGTGGAAAAACACTGGTTTTTGGCTATCTTCACTACGAAACTTCGAATAAACCTTGCCCCTTCCAAAAAATACATTTGATTGATTATCAGGGTTCTTGGGTAAAAGAAACGCAAACAGACGAAAATGGCTATTTTGACTTTGAAATTGAGGAGGCTTTAGGGGAAGGCAGGGCAATTTTATCAGTAACGTTAAATGATAATAAAATATATGACGATACAGGAAAAGAAATAATAGGCGAACATTATGAAGTAGATGATAAATTGGTTTTTTATCACAAAAAGTCCCCAACGCAAAATTTACTCATTCACCGCGGAGTAGGCTATGATTTGATAGAAGACGGCATGCTGGAAATAGACGAAGCACCCTAAAAAGAATAGATAATTCTCCCCATATTCCAAAAAAAATGTTACCTTTGCGGCTCATTTTATCAAACCAAAAAGGGCTATGCCTACTTTACCGCCAGAACAGCAAAAAATACGAATAGAAGAAGCAAAACAGCTTTTTACGGACTATTTAGACCAAAATGGACACCGTAAAACGCCAGAACGTTTTGCCATTCTTGAAGAAATTTATTCTCGCGCCGACCATTTCGACGTGGAATCCTTGTATATTGAGATGAAAAACAAGAAATATCAAGTGAGCAGAGCAACCGTTTATAATACCCTAGATTTGTTGGTTGCCTGTGAATTAGTAAAACGTCATCAATTTGGCACAAATCAAGCACTTTATGAAAAATCTTATGGCTATAAGCAGCATGATCACTTGGTATGCGAAACTTGCGGAAAAGTATTAGAATTTTGCGACCCTCGTATTGGTACAATTGAAAAAATGATTAGCGATTTACTCAATTTTGACATTCATCATCATTCCCTCACTTTATATGGGAAATGTAGAGATGAAAACTGTAAGGAAAAATTATAACAATATGGAATATACATCTTTCAAACAAAGCAATTTGGTAGTTTATCAGCTCTCGGGCAGTTTGATAGGCGAAAATCATGGCATTTCGATTGTGGAATCTATCAACCAAGCAATTTCAGAAGGTGAAAAACGCTTTGTGATGGATTTGGCAGAACTACAACACATCAACAGTACAGGATTAGGGGTGTTGATTACGCTACTCACAAAAGCACGGAAAGTCGGAGGAGATTTAGTGTTAGCAAACCCCTCTAAATTTATTCAGAGTTTGCTACTTGTTACCAAATTAAATTCCATTTTTAAAGTATTTGAGTCGGCAGACGATGCCGCTAACAACTTTCCCGAAAACTAAAAACAGAAATCAGTAAACAATCAACAGTAAACAATCAACAGTAACATGAATCGCTGTGATGTAAAATTGGATGATAACTGATTCACTGATAACTGATTAACTGATAACTGAAATGGTAGATGTTCTGCTGGGTTTGCAATGGGGAGATGAAGGTAAAGGAAAAATTGTAGATGTCCTTACGCCTGAATATGACATTGTAGCTCGCTTTCAAGGAGGTCCCAATGCGGGTCACACAATTATTATTGACGGAGAAAAGCATGTGCTACACCTCATTCCGTCTGGGATTTTTTACCCTGCTACGACCTGTGTCGTTGGCAATGGCGTGGTAATTGACCCTGTTACCTTAAAAAAGGAAATTCTTGCCCTCGAAAAAACGGGCATTGATGTAAGAGGGCGTTTGCTCATCTCACAAAGGGCGCACATTATTTTGCCTTCTCACAAATTGTTAGATGCAGCCGCAGAAAAATCAAAGGGAGATAACAAAGTAGGCACAACTTTGCGTGGAATAGGTCCTACTTACATGGATAAAACAGGAAGAAATGGCTTTCGTGTGGGCGATTTATTGGCAAAAGATTTCAAAGTTCGTTACGATAATTTGGTGAAAAAACATAAAGGTTTGCTCGGAATCTATGATTTTGAGTACGATTTGCCAAGTTTGGAACCTGATTTCTTCGAAGCCTTGGACTTTTTGCGTAGCATGAAAATCATTAACTCGGAGCAGTATTTGAACGATGCACTCGCAGAAGGTAAAAAAATCTTGGCAGAAGGCGCGCAAGGGACATTTTTGGACATAGATTTTGGTACTTATCCTTTTGTAACGAGCTCAAATACAACGACTGCGGGAGCTTGTACAGGCTTGGGCATTTCTCCTACGAGAATTAACAAAGTGTATGGGATTTTTAAGGCTTATTGCACGAGAGTGGGAAGCGGTCCCTTTCCTACGGAGTTAAATGATGAGGTTGGCGAGGCAATTCGCAAGGCAGGCGGAGAATTTGGTGCAACAACAGGTCGCCCACGCCGCACAGGTTGGTTAGACTTGCCTTTGCTCAAATATGCGGTGATGATTAATGGCGTTACGGATTTGATTATGACAAAAGCCGATGTTTTGTCTGCGTTGGAGGAAATTGCCTACTGCGATAATTACCTGATTAATGGCGAATTATACCAAACTTGCCCTTTTGATTTGAACGAAGAGATACAACCGCAATACAAAAGTTATCCTTCTTGGGGTGAATTGACAGAACTCACAGCAAAAGAAGATTTGCCTGAAACGCTTGTAAAATACGTGCAACTCATTGAAAAATATGTAGGTGCAAAAATCACTTTTATTTCCTTAGGTCCTGACCGAAAACAAACTTTGCGGTTGGGCTAAAGTTTTTGAAAAAAAACTTTGTTTTTTCCATTCAAAAGGCTAATTTTGCAGCCTAAATTTTGAAAATATTTTAAAGTCATGAGAAAAGATATTCATCCTCAATATAGAGAGGTTATTTTTAAAGATGTATCTGCTGATGTATCCTTCAAGTCTAAATCAACTGTAAATACAAAAGATACAGTTGTATGGGAAGATGGAGTGGAATATCCTTTGGTTAAATTGGAGATTTCAAGCGCATCTCACCCTTTTTACACAGGGAAACAAAAAATGGTGGACACAGCAGGTCGTGTGGACAAGTTCTATACCCGTTACGGAAAGAAATAAACCTTTTTTTGGTTGGGAATCAAACACCTGTCAAGTTTTGCGACTTGGCAGGTGTTTTGCGTGAAAGGAGCTTTTGTAGCGGCTGCTTTAGCTGCCGCAGCAACGCAAAAACTTCGTTTTTGCAAATTGTTCGCATTACTTTGCAAACAAAAACATTTCTATTTAAAAGAAAAAATATTTACCTTTGCCTACAAACTGTTATGCTACAAAATATGAAACACATTATTATTTTCTTTTGCTTCTCTTGCTTAATGTTCTGCGCGGTATATGCCCAAAAAACTACGCCCTGCGCCACCTACGACTGCATGATGCAGCAGGGGGAAGCAGCCTACAACAAAGCTGATTACGTTACCGCCTTTAAAAAATTTAAAGGTGCGAAGGCGTATAATTTTAACAACACGCCCGCCCTCAACACCGAAGCCGACACTTGGATAGAAAAAACCTTTGACGGCATAGAAAAACAACGTCAAGCGGCGATAGAAAATAAAAAGAAGGCAGAAGCGAATGAAAAGAAGGCGAAAAAAGCGCAAACCGAAACGGGCGAAGCCTTACAAATTGCCGAAAAAAACAAACGTCTGGCAGATGAAGCCGCTACCCTTGCTCGCCAAAAAGAAGCCGAAACAACCCAATTGCTTGTAGCAGTTCAAAAAGAGAAAGCAAAGGCAGATTCGGCGTTAGTCGAGATAAAAAAAGCTCAAGCGGCCACAGAAATCGCCCTAACTACTGCGAAAACAAGTGCTCAAAAAGCCGACTCCGCCAAACAACAAGCCCTGTCTTTGCTTGAACAAGTAAAAAAAGAACAAGCCAAAGCGAACTCAGCATTAGTGGAGGTGAGGGTACAAAGAGATAAAAATCGAAAGATAATAGATGCGCTGTATTTTTATAATGGGAAATTTGGCATAGGGACAAAGGCGATTGATGGAAATATAAAATACGGGGTTATTGATAAAGAAGGAAATGAAGTTATTCCTTATAAGTATGATGAATTATCTCAATTCGATGACATTGGCTTTGCACGAGCAGTTAAAACGCATATCCAAATTTTAAACCACTTAAATAAAATAGTTGCTTCTTCGCAGACAAAAGATTTTACAAAAAGTGAAAAAGATTTACTTAATAAGCCAGGTTATCACATTAAATATGTTAAAACTCATTATCTCCTTGATAGCTTAGGTAATGAATATGAAGTAGCAAATAAAGAAACTGAATTAAAAAAAAATATTATTGCTTTAGACTTAAGAAATGCAGATATTTCTCGGATAAATAATATTATATGGAAACATCCCCAAATTAAAATTTTGCTTCTACATGGGAATTCTTTGACAAGTTTACCAAAGGGAATTCTAAAATTAAAAAAACTAACTCATTTAGACTTGAGTAACAATAAGTTGAATTGTTTTCCAAATGAAATTCTGAATTTAACTCAATTGAAATGTATTAATCTTAACGGTAATCCATTTGAAGATATTCCTAACATTTCTCAAAAGTTACCTAATTTAGATAAACTTATTTTATCACAATTACAACTATTAAAGTTGGATTCGTTGACTAGAAACGAGGTAACTAATAGCAATACTCTGCATGGAAGTTTAGATAGGATTCTTGAAAATGCGAAAAAACGACACAAACCTGTATTTTTATACGTCCAAATAGAAGAATGCGATATTTGCAAACAAATGAACAAACATATCGCCCTATTAAAGGATAGTGTTGCTTTAAAAAGGTTTGATGTTTATACAATTGATGCCTTTGATTTTGATAATGGAGGACTAGCTATCGCGCAAGCACTCAACATAAATGCATTCCCTACAATCTTATTATTTGATAGTAATGGCATACTTAGGAGAAATATTAAGGGCTTTTATTCAAGCGTAAGTATTTTGAGAGAATTAAATCACTTTTTAACATCTTATCCTAGCAACGAAAAATAACAATAAGAATTTGCGTGAGTCTGTATTTATTTGCTCGCAATATCAAGGATAATACTTTGTAAAAAATATTCCCTATCCACTAAAACTATTCACTACTCTCCATGCCATACACCGACATCATAGAAGACTTACAAGACGAGCAGGCGGTTTTGCTCATTGGACCTGAGGCGATGCGCTTGGGGGACTTATCGCTTGTGCAGCATTTGTATGCGCATTTGTGGGCGCGGGCGGGTGAGGAAATTGTGTATTATTATGAGCGTGATGGCTTGTTTTTGTTTGCGAATGAGGAGGCAAAATTGCGGGTACAGAAGCAGGTGAAGCGGCAGTTACGGGCTTTGTCGCCTGATGAGGCTTGGTTACAACAGGTGATTTCCTTGCCTTTTCCTTTGATTTTGTCCCTTACCCCCGACACTTTTTTGCGCGATGCTTTTGAAAAACAAGGCAAACCTGCACATTTTGCTTATTTTCGGGCAGGCGAACAACAAGAAGATTTACCTAAAGGCGAAAAAGGTAAACCTTTGATTTACAACCTTTTTGGCATGGCAGAGGAGGAGGAATCTTTGGTATTAGATTATGAAGATATGTTTCGCTTAATGCAGGGCATATTGAGTACGGGTTTGCCTACCAAGCTAAAAGCGCAACTTAAACGCGCCACAACTTACGTTTTTGTCGGATTTGATTTTGAAAAATGGCATACCCAACTACTCATTCGTGTATTGATGAGCCAAAGCGAGCGCAAAGCTATCAATAAATATGCGTTTACAGGCGATGCCGCCACGCAAAGCACCCGAAATTTCTTAATGAAAGCCTTCAAAATTTCCTTTACCGAAGGAGAAAAGGAAAATGAAACTTTGTTAGATTCCTTGCAAAGACATTGTGAAAAAGCAAAACTTTTGCGCCCAATTGTAACTGCTTATTCCCAAGAACAAGCACAGTTATTGCGACAAATTTATCAAGGGAAAATTGCCAGCGTTTTGCAAATCCTGCAAGAACATCAAAACGCAGAAAAAGACGAAATCACTTTATTATCAGCGCGTTATAACCGTTTAGAAGAAGAAAAAACGCGCATGGATAGCCGCGATTATTCGGTGCAATGGAATCAAATTGTATATGCTTTGGTGGAGGTAATAAAGGGATTTTAACCAATAAAAACTATGGCAATTCATCGTTATCCAGGCGTAAAGCCTTTTGTTTCTTCCGAAAGCACTTTGTTTTTTGGGAGGGAAAATGATATTGAGGATATTTTAGACCTGATTTTGGTGGAGAAATTGGTGGTTTTGTTTGGAAAATCGGGTTATGGGAAATCCTCTTTGTTAAATGCGGGCGTTTTACCGCAATTAACAAAAGACATGATTCCGCTTGTGGTGCGGCTAGGGGCTTATACTCAGGACAAATCGCAAACACCTTTGGCAAGTTTATTGGCGTGTTTGTCAGAAACGGTAGAAAACACAAAAGAAAGTACTTATTTACAAGCAATAGTTGGGGAACAAAAACTTTGGTATCATTTTAAGAGAAAACAAAACGCTCAAAATCAAGCCTTTCTGCTTATTTTTGACCAATTTGAGGAATTTGATGCTTATCCCGAAACAGAAAAAGCCGCTTTTAAAACGCAATTAGCGGAGTTACTTTATACCCGCGTTCCGCAAAATGTTCGCGATGCTGCCGATAATTTGGGCGAAACAGAGCGCAAACATTTGGCAAAAGCATTGGAAATAAAGGTGGTATTTGCGATTCGCTCGGATAGAATGGTAACTTTGGATTATTTGAAAGATAAAATTCCTGCGATTTTGTATAAACGCTATGAATTAAAGGCACTTTCTCCCAAACAAGCAAGCGAGGCAATTACGCGCCCAGCGAGTTTAAAGGGCGATTTTAGTTCGCCTACTTTTTCCTATTCTCCCGAATCTTTAGACTTGATTTTGAAGGAGTTATCCAAAACGCAAACAGGAAATCAAACCACAATTGAGGCATTTCAACTTCAAATTCTGTGTGAATACATTGAGGGAAAAGTAAGAGAAAGAAAAGAAAAAGAGATAACGATTCAGCTTTCTGATTTGCCGAATATTGCCAATATTTATGAAGAATATTATCAGCAAAAACTAAGTCAATTAACTGAAAAAGAACGTACTGCAGCCCAATCTGTGATAGAAGATGGCTTATTATATGAAGACGCAACGAGCGGTGAAGCAAGACGTTTGAGCGTAGATAGCGAAGATTTGGTAACGCGCTTTGCTGATAAAGGTATGACACAAGTTTTGTTGAAACGTTTGGAAAGTACTTTTTTATTACGCAGAGAACCTAATACATTGGGCGGTTTTAATTATGAAATTTGCCATGATACGCTCATAAAACCCATTTTAATTTCCAAAAGAGAGCGAAAAGAAAAGGAATATCACCAAGCATCCGAGCAAAAACGCCTTGAAGCGGAGCAAAAGTTACAAGCAGAGGCGCGAAAACGCGAGGAGGCAGAACAACTCACGGCAGAAGCTATTCATCAGAAAAAGCGCGTGCAAGTAGTCGCAAGCATTGCGATTTTACTCCTTTTTATTTCTATTGGGATAGGACTTTGGGCTTGGAAGCAACAGCAGATTACCGCAGATGCCTTAAAAAAGGTAGAAGACCAAAAAGAAGTAGTAGAAAAAACGCTTCGAAAATTGAATGAAGCAGAGGTAGCAAGGTTGAAAAATAAGCTACAAAACATTGAAAATCAAATCAATGCAGCAAAAGAAGCGGGCGGTAGTTTGGAACAATTTGACAAGGATAAAAACCAACTACAACGTACCATAGATAGTTTGCAGCAGATTTTGAAATAAAGCAAAAAGAAACCCTTCGAGGACTTGCAGCCGCTCGAAGGGTAAAATGGTAACGAATTTTTGATTATTTTCTAATCTCTAATTCTTCTATAATGTTCTTAGCACCAGCAAATTTCTCTACGATGAAAAGTACATAACGAATATCTACCGCAATCGTACGGTTTAGGTTAGGAAATACGTGAATATCTCCCGCCATTGCTTCCCAGTTGCCATCAAAAGCACAACCAATGATTTCGCCGTTGCCATTGATAACTGCTGAACCAGAGTTACCACCTGTAATGTCATTTGTAGTAAGGAAACAAACAGGAACTGTCATAGAGCCATCAGGCGCAGAAACAGTTGCATATTGTCCGTAGTCTTTTCTTTCCCACAAGTCATGTAGTTTTTTAGGCACTTCAAACTCAGGATTTTTATTATCTTCTTTGGCAATTACGCCATCAAAGGTAGTTAAATAATGATAGTGCATACCATCTTGAGGGTCATAAGATTTAACTTTTCCATAAGTCAAACGCATGGTTGAGTTTGCATCAGGATAGAAGTTTTTACCAGGATTCGCCAAACGAAGTCCTGCAATATAATCTTTCGCCAATTCTTCAGATTGTCCTTGCACTTCATAATATTTAGGCGCAAGTTTATCGCGGAAATGCGCTACTACACCATTCGCCAAAGTTACAATCGGGTCATTTTGAAGCACTTTCAAATCAGGGGTAGCAAAGAATTTTTCTCTTGCCGCTTTGTTTGTTACGACTGAAGTAGCAAAAGCATTGTCCACCCACATACGGAATTTTTCCTCATCATTTTTGCCTTTTTTCACTACTTTAGAAGCCAAAATTTCATTAATGACAGGAGGCAATAAATCTGCTTTTACTTCTTTTTTCACCGCAATCAACAAAGCCGTAACGATGTCTTTGTCCATCGCTGGAAAATATTCTTTTTGCCATTCAGGAAGGCGTTTTTTGATGTTCTCAACACCTTTTTTTGCCACATCTTTGCTGCTTGGGTCTTTTTCCATTGACGCTTTCATACGTGCAAAGTCGCGTCCTAAGTTCAAAGAAGCAGCAGGCATCAAACCATAAAATACATAATTGATAAAACGGTCAATCTCAGCGTAATCTTTGCTATACAAACCACCGATTTTACTTAC
>JBJXHA010000549.1:0-6212 GCA_046160275.1 Bacteroidia bacterium
TTTGTGACCAGGCATTAATTGCCGTGAAAGCCTGACCGTACAAAGTTTTTTCCTCAGAAAATTACCTCCTAAGTTTTTAAATTCCTGCCTAACAAAAGAAAAGTCGAAATTGACCGAGTGGGCTACGAATACCCTGTTTTCGGTCATTAAATAGATTTGTTTTGCCACTTCATGAAATTTGGGCGCATCTGCCACCATTTCGTTTGTTATTCCATGTATCTGCGTTACATAAGTGGGAATTGTTTTTTCAGGGTTAATAAGTGTATCAAAGCGTTCAATGACCTGTTGCCCATCATGCACAATGATAGCTATTTCAACTATTCTGTTGTAAGCAGCACTTCCCCCAGTAGTTTCTATATCGACAATGGCATATTCCATTTGAGAACAATTTTAAGCAAATAAACAAAATTTCATTCATCCAACATATTTTATAGAACAAATAGTAGAACAAAATTGTATATTTGTTTTTTCATAGAACAGATGAAGCTGCATACAACACAACAAACACTATTAGCGTTGCTAAAGAGCAATATCGATAATCCAATGACTATCAGGGATTTACAAGAAGAACTTGGCCTGTCTTCGCCAAGTGTTGTGCATCACCATTTGCAGCAATTGGAATTAAAAGGACTATTAAAGCGGAATCCAGATAATGGCAGGGATTATCAAATCTTGGATGGGTCTGCGAAAGAAATTGTGTATTTGAATTTGTATGGATTGGCACAATGTGGGCCTGCAGGTTCGATACTTGATGGAAGCCCAGCTGATAGAATTCCGATCGCCTCTCGCATTTTAAAGTTCCCATCTGAGGAAGGCTTTATGGTAAAAGCAAAAGGCGATTCGATGGAGCCAACCATCAAAGCTGGCGATTTGGTAATTGCCCAAAAAAATAAAGTAGCCAAAAGTGGAGATGTAATCGTGTGTGTAAATAATGAAGTGGCAATCATAAAGCAAATTCATATCCAAGAAGATAGGGTGATTTTGCAATCATTCAACAGCAAACACCCGCCCATATTGGCCGCACCCGATTTTAGAGTTGAAGGCTTGGTAAAATGTATTGTGAACTACCAATAGACTGGCAAAAGTCTTTGAATAATTATGGTCATGAACCGTCAAATTGTACACTTGGATTTAGATACTTTTTATGTGAATTGTTCCTTGCTCAAAATGCCTGAGCTGCGTGGTTTGCCTTTGATTATTGGCGGCACAAGCGATAGAGGCGTTGTGGCATCCTCTTCTATTGAGGCTCAAAAATATGGTGTTCGCCCCGGAATGCCCACAAGAGTAGCATTGTTAAGATGTCCGTCTGCCAAAGTATTGAAGGGCGATTTTGATCTATTTACCCAGAAATCAGAAGAAATTAATCAAATTATCAGTGAAAGTGCTCCATTACACGAGCGGGCTGCTATCGATGAATTTTACTTGGACATGACAGGCATGGATAAATTTATAGGGAGCATGAAATTTACCCAAGAGCTGGCACAAAAAATAAACCACGAATCTGGCTTGCCTTTGTCATTTGGATTTAGTGTAAATAAAACGGTGGCAAAGATGTGTACCAATTATGCCAAGCCACACGGCAGCTTGTATATCGATGAGCCCAAAGTTCAGCCATTTCTTGATCCACAGTCCATTATCAAATTGCCTTCTATTGGCGAGGTTACATATAAACTTTTAAGAAGGGTTAATATTAAGATAATCAAGACTTTGAGGGAAATTCCAGCGGAAGCGATTAAGGAATTGGTAGGCCATAACGGGAATAGTATTTGGGAAAAAGCAAATGGAATAGACAACACGCCTGTGGTTCCTTATTCAGAAAAAAAGTCTTTATCAACCGAAAAAACATTTGATAGAGACACCCAAAATATACCTGAGTTAAAGGCGCTTTTAATTTCAATGGTAGAAAAACTTGGCTTTGAATTGAGAGACTCAAAACTCATGTGTTCCATTATCAATTTAAGGATTAGGTATGCCAATAATGACACCGAAACGGTTCAAAAAAGGGTGTCTTTTACTGCAAATGATGATGTAATTGTCCGTTGTGCGTACGAACTGTTCGATAAACTTTATAAACGAAGAATGCTAATCAGATTGATAGCGGTAAAGGTTTCTGGTTTGGTCAATGGCAATCATCAAATTCACCTTTTTGACGATAATATTAAGTTGATCAGATTGTATGAAGCTATGGACAAAATGAAACATCGATATGAAAGTCCTTCCATTGTTCGCAGGGCATCGGGACTTAATTGGCATACCAAACACCAAAACAATGGATAGAACAATATAACCTCAATCTTGAAAATGTACAAAACCAAAACAAAATTTTCGATGAGGGAGAGACCCAATCAGCCTACCCACTCAAGGAAACAGGTTTATAAAAGGGGGCAAACAAAACTATGAATTAATTGCGTAAATCGAAATTATTTTAGAGCTTTAAATGTCCAGTTATTCGGGGGTTAAATCAATAAATAAATAGGAATTGTCCTGAGTTTGCAACCCAGGACGTTCCTTGTAATTTTACACTATGAGTGAATGAGGCTACAAAATCAGAAACAAAGAAGGCGTTATTGCAGCGGATATTATGCAACAAGATTGCACATTCCCAATATTTTTTCCATATTTGCAACTTAGTTGCGTATATCCTAGTATTGAAGAAAAGAAGTTTACATATCATCCTTTCTTGCCTTTTGTTGGCCAACTTGCTATTTACCCAAGTAGCCATCAATTTTTTGCATAGGCATGAAAGCAGCAAAATAGGCCATTCAGCCAAGAATGACGAGCAAAGCACTTCGATTGATATACAAAATGAAAAGTGCGAAATATGTTCGTTACATATTTGCAAGGCTTTGTTTTACGAGGTTATTTCTCCTTTGCACATAGGTGTTTCCATTGTTTTTAGCCTTTTCAATTGGGTTGTTTCCGAAGGAAGCAATGCTACAATAGCTGCGCTAGGTCGTGCACCTCCCATTTTTTAAGCGGTAATTCATCCCCTTATTTCCATTTCCTATTTGGTCTTCTTTCGGAGACTTTTAATTATTCGTAAGTGAATTTATTTTCAAAAATTGCCATGCTTTTGCTGGTTTTTAGTCATTCAACCCTATTTGGTCAAACTGATAGTTTGAAAATATGCAAACGTATTTTCAAAGGCCATGTATTTGATGGCGGTACTACCCGTCCATTGATTGGTGCTACCGTTTATTTTCCAGCACTCCAACTAGGAACAGCTACCAATTTAAAAGGCGAGTACAAAATAGAAAATCTGTGTGAAGGAAAATATGCGGTAAAAATTAGCTATTTGGGCTATAAAAATATAGAGACTACGATTGAAATAAGGACAAATACGCATCTCGATTTTTCACTTTCAGCGGACACCAGTGCACTAGAATCAATTATGATTTTGGGGCGGAAAGAAGATTATTTTACTGTATCACAACCCGTTACCTCCATTGAGGCAAAAGAATTGGACAAAACAAGAGGCCTGGCCTTGGGTGAAGCCTTGAAGAAAATTCCCGGCATGTTTGCATTTCAAACTGGTCCATCAATTTCTAAACCAGTTTTGCATGGCATGCACAGCAATAGGCTGTTGATAATTAATGCAGGGTTAAGACAAGAAGGGCAGCAGTGGGGAGCGGAACATGGGCCTGAAATCGATCCATCTGTTTCCAATAAATTGACAGTAATAAAAGGGGCTTCTGGTTTGAGGTATGGCTCTGATGCCATTGCAGGAGTGATTATTGTGGAGCCTAAATCGTTAAAAAACATTGAAGGAATTGGTGGGGAAGTTAATTTAGGTGCTTTTTCTAACAATCGAATGGGCTTTGGTTCTGCCATGGTGGAGGGAAATACCAATAAAATCCCCGAATTAAAATGGAGGATACAAGGAAGCTATAAACAAGCTGGGAGTTCAATGTCTCCAAACTACATGCTGTCCAATACTGCATTTAAGGAAGATAATTTTTCTTTAGGATTGGGTTATATAAAAAACAAATTTGAAATCGACATGTATTACAGCCGTTTTCACACCCAATTGGGCATATTGCCTGATGCGCAGCCCACCAATCTCACCGATTTGACAACCGCAATCAATAGAACGCAACCCCGTGTGATTGAACCATTTACTTACAACATAAACCGAGGATACCAAAACGTGACCCACGATTTGGTAAGGGTAAAAGCAAGCGTAAATACAGGTAATTTTGGCAAATTATCGGCCATTTTAGGCAGTCAGTGGAACAGCCGCCAAGAATATGATAGACATGCCCCATCGAGAGATTCGCTTAAAAATTATCCGCAATATGATTTGAATTTGACCACCCAATCGATTGATTTGGTTTACGACCATTTTCAAAGTCACCATTTTTCGGGGCAATATGGAGTGTTTTTTCAAGATCAAACTCATCGGAGGGATGGTACACGCTACCTCATTCCTGACTATCTCAGCAATAGTTATGGGGCATTTGTGATGGAAAAATGGAAAAAAAACAGGGTGGAAGTAGAAGCGGGAATTCGTTATGATATAAAAAAGTATCATTATTTTTTTAGAAAAGGTAACGTTTTTAGCGACTCAACTTATCAATACCAAAATTTTTCTGGAAATGTGGGAATTAACTATCAGCTGACCCCTGCCTTGACTTGGAAAACCAATGCAGGGGTAACATTTCGTCCGCCAACACCCAATGAAATGTTTGTTGATGGACAGGTACACGGCAGCGTGTTTGTAGAAATTGGAAATTCTAAGTTCAAGGCAGAGCAAGGCTATAAATTCATCACCAATTTGGAATATAGAACCCAGAAACTCTCATTTGAAACTTCGTTGTACTACACTTATATCTTGGATTATATTTATCTCCGCCCTACATTATTGTTCAGGGAAACCCGAAGGGGACAACTCTTAGAATTTGCCTACACACAAACCAATGCTTCGTTTTATGGCATTGATTTGAGTGCTATTTATTCCATTACCCCGCAAATTGATATAATTGCCAAAGGCTCGGCAGTGAATGCTTTTAACGAAACATTTCAAAATTACCTCGTTTACATTCCACCCTATCGTGGGGAGTTAGCAGCCAAATGGCAACCCATTTTTGCCCCATTTCTCAAAAAAAATGCAGTATATGGCCAAGTGACAGGCTCATTTGTGGCTAACCAATCTAGGGTTGATCTCAACAGTGATTTTGCTGCTCCTCCCAAAGGCTATGCACTACTTGCCTTGGAATTAGGGGCTGATATCAAAATGGGCAAACATACATGGTTTGTTAGTTTGCAAGCCACCAATCTATTGAATACATCCTACCGAGAATACATGAACCGTTACCGCTATTTTGCTGACGAGCCAGGCAGAAATTTTATACTTAGGCTCAAAATTCCTTTAAACATTTATTCACCCAAATCTTCATTATTCACCTCTAATTCTTAATCAAAAATGAAAAAACTAGTTTATTTTTTCGCCATTGGAGCTATTGCAGCTTTATCAATTACCTCTTGTTCAAAAAAAGAAGATGTAAAACCTAAAGACCAAGGCATTGGTGATGAAGAAGCCATAACCAGATACACTTTGACTTTGACATCAGGAACGGTAACAGGTACTGCATCATTCAACGATCCTGATGATAGTGGTCCCATAGTACCAACCATTACGGGCCTAACTTTGAAAGCGGGACTCACTTACTCAGGCACAATTTCTGTTTATGACGACTCCAAAACACCTGTCGTTTTTGTAAACCAAGAAATTGAAGAAGAATCAGATGCTCATCGTTTTCATTATATATTTTCTCCATCTGAAGGAAGTGGTGTCAATATCGTTACTACGATTTCAGATGTTGACAGTAACGGCAATCCTTTGGGTTTGACCTACAGTTTAGCGGTTGGAACAGCTACTGGAACAGGCAAACTCAGAGTTATACTTCGCCACTTTGACGAAACTACCAAGACCGATAATCCTGTCGATGGCGAAGCCGATATTGACCAGGATTTTGATGTGACCGTGGTTAACTAAACTTTCAAGAGAGTGTAAAACAGACCGTATCAAAGTTTAAAAAGGAAGACTAAACTCTAATTTGGATGGAATTTAACGAATTGAATTAGTAAGCGGTGAAGACAAAAGCATTATCTAAATTTAGGAATGGCAATTCCTTTAATGAAAAGATGGTGCTTTTGCTCCTTTATTAAAACAGTGGTTAGAAGCTGCTTTCGATCAGAAGCCAAACTCTCAT
>JBJXHA010000550.1:0-3995 GCA_046160275.1 Bacteroidia bacterium
TAACTATGCCACTGCACCATCTCTAAATTTTACCTCTTCAAATTGCTTGTTTATATCCCCCTCAAATCACTCTCTCTTTTCGGTCTGCAAAGGTCTAGCTTTTTTTCTTATCTACCAAACTTTTTCTCAACTTTTTTTAGAAAAATTTTCGCCCCGCTTTTCCTTCTGCTATCTCTCTACTTCTCAATTGGGCTGCAAAGGTCTGACTTTTTTTCCTATCTACCAAATTTTTCATCAACTATTTTTGAAAAAAATTTTCGCCTCATTTCCGTCCCTTTTCTAAACCTCTACTCTTAATTGGGCTGCAAAGGTCTAGCTTTTTTTCCTATCTACCAAATTTTTCATCAACTTTTTTTGAAAAACTTTTCACCCTCATTTCCGCCCCTTTTCTAAACCTCCCCTCTCAATTGGGCTGCAAAGGTCTAGCTTTTTTTCCTATCTACCAAATTTTTCAACCACTTTTTTTGAAAAATTTTTACCCCCGTTTTCCTTCCCTATTCCAAACCGCCCCTCTCAATTGGGTTGCAAAACAACGCCTTTTTTACTTACCCTCCAAATATTTTGTGAAATTTTCTTGAAATAAAACGATTTAAACAAACAAACTATTCATTATCAGCTACATATTTTTTTGTTTTCAAATCAATATCCCCGTTTAAATTGCCTTACCGCCTATCAATTTCTTTTTACTTTGAGATTAACCAAACAAAAAATCTGTATTTTAGTGGCTTTTGTTATGGTTCATTATAATTGAATACACTAAGTAATATATCAATATAAACTAAGATAATGATATAAACTAATTCGGAACTCTGACAATTCGTACCAAGTACTTACTAATTGCCACCTTATTATAGGTAGTTTCTAGTTAACAATTAGCCGCTATTATTCCAGTAAGTTCAATACGAACAGCAAATCAGACTAGTTTTGCCAAATACTTATGCTCAATTACTTTACAGGTTGTTTGATTATCTTCATAAACCCTCTAAATTTGTTCATGAACAGCAAAGAGGCAATAGCAATTCCAGTCCAATATCCGTGGTGCATGGTTGGAATTTGTTCTGATAATCGAGTAAACCAGTTTCCCCCTCCTTCATGCAGGAAGTCAATCACATCTAATTTTTGGTAAACGTAAGTCCAAAGAAAAAGGAATATTACAAAAAAACCGCCCCATTCTACTAATTCTAAAAAGAAAATTGCAATTTGTACTCCTCTATGGATTTTAGCTTTGAAATCTGTTGCCTTTTTACGCTGCATTTTCATGAATAACGAAACAGCATCTACTAAATTGACAGGCAATTCGAGGAGAGAATTAATTTGCTTACGGAATAGCCGACCGCGTGCGTCATTATAATAGGTGTTCCATTCTTTTTGCAAGTCCATTTTGGGGTTTAAGTTCACCACACTTGGGTCAATTGTCAAAAAAGTTCTGATGAGTTTCAACATTCCCCAATTTGGAGATACCTTATATTTAGCAAGTTCTTTGCTCATTTCGCTACTTGCATTATGTACGGTTGTTTTTTGCTCAATATCTACGTCTGTCAAAGAAGCCTTCATCAAAGCCCCACGTAAACCCCTCACGATACTTTGCCGAATTTCATTTTGGTATTCGCTTGGAATATTTGGGGAAGTAAGAATAGAAAAATCTGCCGCCTTCAAGTAGTTTTTCTGCCCAATAGCGATTAGTTGTTGTCGATAAAAAGACAGCGTTTCATCATCCGTAGAACCTACACTACCTAAATCAATGAAAGCAACACGACTTTTTGCTAATAACATAATGTTACCTGGTTGCAAATCCCCATGAAAATAATTATCTTCCATCACTTGTCGCCAAGCATTATGCAGCAAAAAGCTCCCCACTTTTTTAGGCTTAATTTTATTTTCCTTCAACCAATTCTGCAAACGTTCAGGCTCCTTTCTTCGGGTAGCAATGTATTCGCTCATTGTAATACCCTGAATAAACTCCATTACTACCACTTTATCCGAAGAATATTGCCTATAAACATCTGGCACATATACCCCATATTTCTTAAACCGTTTTTTTGCCTCCCTTAAATTAATCACTTCATACCTAAAATCTATTTCTTCGGTAAGCATCGTTTCCAACTCCCAAAACATTTCATCTAATAAAACAGGCTCGAAGGCTTCAAAATTCTTAAAAAAGTTGAACATTTTTCGAATAATTGCCATGTCTTTTTTCAAAAACTCTTGCGCATAAGGGCGTTGCACTTTTACAGCTACCCATTTTCCATTGCGCTTTAGCCTTGCTTTGTGTACTTGCGCCAAAGAAGCGGCAGCAATTGGTATTTCTTGAAAGTCTGAAAAAATTTCCCCTATTTTTTTATTCGTTTTTTCCTCTATAATTCTTAGCACATCAGAATAGGGAAAGCAAGGAACACGATAATGTAATTTTGCTAGTTCTTGAGTAAATTCTTTTTCATAAATATCACTACGCATAGCCACTAACTGCCCTACTTTTACCCATAAGCCTCCTAAAGATTCAAAGAAAAAACGCCATTCCTGTCCTTTTTTTTCATCAGTTACTTTGCCAAAGCGGGTACGCCAAAGCGCAGCCATAAGTAATTTCGTTACTTGAAAAAACCTAAAATTAGTTGGCTTTTCGGGAACTCTAATTTCTAAAGGATCACTTTCTGAAGGTTGATAGAGAGGGGTAGTCTTGTATTTTTCTTTGAGCATAAATGATAAAATGTAAAATGAAACGGATACTAAAAATCAGTCTCCATAAAATTGTGCATTTTTATGGAGATAATCAAAGGTCATATTTTACTAAGAACACTATAAAAAGCTACTACGAATACCACTTTTACGCATTTGTTTTTTTAGTTTTTTACGGTCAATTTTAATGCCCATAAAATTCAACTTATTTTTTTTGCGTTTTTTCTTTGGCTTTTCTTCGTAACTAATCAACACAGGAACAAAGTTCCCATTTGCCTCTCCTTTTAATTGTTCATACGCTTGAGTTACCTTCAGCATCTTGTCTCCTTTGCCTTTTTTCAACTTCTTCGCGTGTTTTGCTTTCACTTTTCCTAGATGAATAATAGGAGGATGGGATTGCGGGCTAGGAGTCGTAGCAACTCCAGATGCAGCTAATTCGTTTGTAGTCATGGTATTATGAAATTTGGGGTAAAAAATTAAAACTTAAAAAGACTAGAACCTTGTGAAAAAAGTCCTTTTTTCTTCTTCTTACGATGCACAACGACCATTGGGAGGATTTCATGTTCTGCTCCTGCCTGCGTTTTTGCTTGAGAAACGATGTGTTGAACCTCCATGAACATTGTACCAATGCCCATTTTGTACTTTTTAATTTCCTTTTTGGATTTTTTCCCTAAGTGTATGACATTGGGAAATAGCGTGTCTTCTTTCATTGGAATACGTTATTAAGATACAAACCAAATGTAAATAGCCTATATTAAGTGTGAAAATAATCTCACGCTTAGAGCTGTTTTGCAAAGAAAAGCATAATATACAAGTAATACAAATTAAATTTCATTTTTTATACTTAATTCTTAGCGAAAATACATCAAAAAAAATTACTTGGCTACCCATAAGTTATAGTTGATTATTTTGGAACTATGACAATTTTTGTGGTTTGTCCAAATTGCTTCATCTGCTCCTTTTGAAAATCATTGATTTTCAAGCGATGCGGCAGTTAAAGCAGCCGCCACAAGGGGCGTTCCTCAAAAATTGTCAAACAACCATTATTTTTTTCTTATAATATTTCAAATTGCTAATTATCAATAATTTACGAATTTAATACTTTTACCATATTCATGCAAACTCTTGCAAGCAACAAAAAAATTATTTATATTTGTTTGATTTTTAATGGCAAGTTAGTCAAATACGAAAATAAACCATTAGATTTGTATTTCTCTACTCCTTTTATTACTTATTTACATTATGTTCAAGAAGATTATTCTCTCTCTAGCTTCGCTTGCTTTGTGGTTACAAACGCAAGCCCAAACACCCACTTGGGCAGA
>JBJXHA010000551.1:0-15407 GCA_046160275.1 Bacteroidia bacterium
AAATTCATGAAAGATGGGAAATTTACTTTGAAGAACGCTTTCAACTAGCAATGACCGATTATTTAGATGATGTGAGTACGGTGTATCCGCCTGCTGTTAAGATGCTGGAATACAATGGAGTAGCGTATTCACTCTCGAATAGAGGAGATATTAACACTTGGGTAACAAGTATCTATGATGGCAAGCCACGCGGCAATACTAAAACAAAAGATGGCTATTTTTTAACTTCTTTGGGGCTTTCTTATCGTTTGAAAAAGAAGGAGAAATAAACATTCTCTGCCAAAATCGTCTTTTTTATTGAATTTTGGCGAATAATGCACATTATTATTCGCCAAAATCGCATTTATTTTGTATTTTTGGCGAATAATCAAGAAGAAGTATGAAATTAATTGGTAGAGAAAGAGAAATTGGAAAATTAAAAAAGCTAATGAACTCCACACAGTCAGAGTTTTTGGCTGTTTATGGCAGAAGAAGGGTAGGAAAAACCTTTCTTATTCGCGCTTATTTTGAAAATCGTTTTGACTTTTATTTGACAGGATTAGCAAAAGGTAATACGAAACAGCAACTGGCAAATTTTACTTTTTCGCTGCATACTTTTTTTGAAGAAATGCCCAATTCTCCAAAAGATTGGTTAACTGCTTTTCACTTATTAATTAAGGCATTAGAAAAACAAAAAACAGACAAAAAAAAGGTAATTTTTATAGATGAAATGCCTTGGCTCGACACGAAAAAATCTGACTTTATGATGGGTTTGGAATTTTTTTGGAATGCTTGGGCAAGTGCAAGAACAGATATTTTGCTGATTGTATGCGGTTCGGCTGCATCATGGATGATAAATCAATTGATTAAAAATACAGGGGGCTTGTATAATCGCGTAACAGAACGGATGAAACTCGAACCTTTTACTTTGCATGAAACGGAAACTTATTTCGCCCATAAAAATATTATCCTTGACCGCTATCAAATCATTCAATTATACATGGTGATGGGTGGGATTCCTTATTATTTAGACCAAGTAGAGGCGGGTAAGAGCGCAATGCAGAACATAGAGGAAATGTGTTTTCGAAATGAGGGAAAGTTGAAAACGGAATTTAGCCATATTTTTTCCTCTTTGTTCAAAAATGCAGACATTCATGAAAAAACATTGGTCTTACTTTTTGAAAAAGGCGGCTCATTCACGCGCGAAGAACTTATCAAAGAAGGCAAATTTTCATCGGGTGGTGCAATTAGCAAAGCATTAAACGAGTTGGAGGAAAGCGGTTTTATTGCCTCTTTTCCAAAATTTGGTTTAAAAAAGGCGCACACAGTTTATCGTATCGCTGATTTTTATACACTTTTTTACTTTCGTTTTCTACAACAAACCAGCAATTATGAGCCGAATCAATGGTTAAATCAACTTGACAGTCCAGCCGTTAGGGCTTGGTCGGGTATCGCTTTTGAACAGGTTTGTTTTGCGCACATTCCTCAAATTAAACAAGCCTTAGGAATTAGTGGAGTGGCGAGTAATACCTATTCGTGGTTTTTAAAAGGAGAGAAAGAAAAAAAAGGAAGCCAAGTGGAGTTGGTGATTGATAGGCGCGACCAAGTAATTAACTTATTGGAAATCAAATATTCTATTCACGAAATCACCATCACCAAAGAATACGATGCCAATTTACGCCATAAAATTCAAGCATTTAGAACAGAAAGTGCCACAAAAAAATCCATTTTTTTAACGATGCTTACTACACATGGTTTGAAAGCAAATGAATATAGAACTTCTTGTATTCAAAATGAATTAACAATGGATGTGTTGTTTTTGGCTTAAAACTGTTTGATATTTACCGTATCTTAAAAGGCTTAAAAGCCAAAATTGAAAGTCTTATTCTTTGATAAACTTCACTGTTTGTATTTCACCCAAATACTTTAATGCCAAACAGTAAATCCCTGTAGGTAAATTGCTTACATCAAAAGGATATGTTTGATTACCTGAAGGAATCTGAAATTTTTCGCGGGAAACGCGCCTTGCGGCTAAGTCATAAACTTCTATCGCAAGCAGACCTTTATGGGGAGCAAAATAATTAAGAGAGAGCGTAGTTCCGTCTTGAACAGGATTTGGATAAAGGCTGGTAAACTCAAAATAACCTTTGAAGGTAATTTCTGCGCTTACAGTAGCCGAGTAATTATAAGCACCTGATGCATCAACCTGTTTGACTCGATAGTAGTTTTTGCCTTGAACAGGAAAATTATCTATATAATAAAAAAGGTAAGCCCCAGACGCGAAGGAATCTAAAGTCGCAATGACCGAGAAGGAAAGCGCATCAATGCTACATTCTATCTGAAAATAGGCGGGATTAGGAACAGTTTGCATTTTCCAATCCAAACGTATTCGAAAATCATCAGTTACATTTGCCATAATTTCATCAAAATAAGGAGGAAACATCTTTTCAGAGCCGCCAATCGTGAAAACACCTTTGG
Organism: Bacteroidia bacterium; assembly: GCA_046160275.1. Lineage (GTDB taxonomy): Bacteria > Bacteroidota > Bacteroidia > J057 > J057 > JBJXHA01. Next base: position 2,458 of record JBJXHA010000551.1, read on the forward strand.
GCATTTTATATAAATCACCGCTGATTCGCCCCCAATTTCCGCCCTTATCCTCAATGCCTGGCAGGTCGTCTGCTTGCTCCCATTGGTTGTTAGCACCAAAATGAACAATATGCAGCTCATCACGCAAGCCACTCGTAGGCAATCCTGTATATCCTCGCCAAAACAAGCTAATTTGTGCCGCCGCATTATTAATAGACGGTTCATAGTTTAACTCCCAATATTCATTGGTACAAATTCTCGGAATTTTTGCCTCATCAAAAGGCGAAACCTGATAATTGCCCCAGCCTTTGGCATAATAACGAGCAGTATAACTTTGCGGCTCGGCAAGAAAAGGTTTTAAAGCAATAGGAGCGTAAATTTCGCCAGCACCTATGGGCAACATATAGGTTGAAGTAGTGTTCGTTTTTTGGATCATCGGTCCCTTTATATAACTCAAGCCATTTCCCCCTGTTTGATGCAGCCCTTCTGAAAGCAACTGCGCTCCTTCTTTCATTATCAGCAAACTACTATCCGTTGTTTCAATTAATCCTTGTTCCAATTTTAGCCCATTTTCGATAATGACATGAGTATGAAGGGTAAGTACTTTGGCTGTTTTTTGCATCACTAAGCGGCTAAAACGCTCCGAAATCTCAGAAATAATGGCTTGTGCTTTATTTCCTTCAAAAATAATCCAGCCATTCCCAACTGCAAAACTTTGGGCATCACCTTTATCATGTATCCAATTCCCTTGCAAGCGAATGGTGCCTCCCATCACATCACCTTCCGTATCTAACCAACCACTAATCAAATGTAAATTACCTGAAACCAATAAAGAATCTTCCTTATGCTTGATAATCAAGCGTTTGGCGTACATCGTGAGGTTACGACAAGTCGCCATTTTCCCTAGAATTTCGCAATCTGTTAAAGCCGTTGAGTCTATAACGACATCTGTATCTATCGTTGGAACACCTTGCGGTTGCCAATTATTTGCATTAAACCAGTTGTTAGGGTCGTTTGCATCTGCGCCAGTCCAAAATGAAACTGTTTGCCCATGTAAAAGATGGGAAATAAAAAAGCAAGTGAAGAGGGAGATAGATACGAAGAACTTCATGGTTTATGATAATAAATCGTTGGCAAATTTACAAAAAATTTGTATTATTGCCCTGTGTTTCTTTTAAATTAGTATACGATGACAACATTCAGAGAGCTACCTTTTTTATCAAAACTTCTCATTTTGTGCGGAGGTTTTTATGTTCAATTCGGTTTAGCCTTTTTTTGCGCAGGCATTTGGACAGGTGTATTAATGTCCAATGTGATTCCTAACGAAGCAGAAAACGCACCTTGGGCGGTATTTATTACTCCTGTTGTATTTTCTCTTGTGGGAGGCGGCTTGAGTGTTGCAGGGGTTTTGCAAAACCTCAAGGCATTACAACTCCTACAATATGGTGTTTTTACTACGGGTACTCTCAAACAACGAGATTATACCAATACCAAAATCAACAATGTCCCTGTGATTAAATTCACCTTTGAGTTTCGGGTGAATAACCTTCCTTATGAAGTAATAGGAAAAACGCATGAACATAATCTATTAACCGAACAAACTGAACGCATTATTTATAATCCAGAGAATCCCAAGTTCTCTATTTTATATGACTTAATCCCTAATGCACCCAAACTAATAGATAATAGTCAGTTAGAGCCTGTACCCGCTTATCGTGCGTATTTGCTCATTTTGCCCGCGATAGCCTTGGCAGGTCTCTATTTTTTAGTGCCGTTTTAAATCAGTTTGAGAAAGACATAAAGAATTGGAAAGGGTGCATAGGCTTCAGCCTGTAACACTTTGATTTACAGGCTGAAGCCTATGCACCCAAAACTAATTTATCGTTTTGTTATGTCGCTGTCAAAGTAAGCGTATGTTTTGAAATAAATAAGGAAATGTTAGCTATTCTGTGCTATATCAATTCAGCAGAATCCACACAATTGCTATTTTAAAGCGTTAGTTGTGTGGATTCTGCTGAATTAAATTTTGAAACGGATTTAGGAACGGTATATCCAGTAAATACACTTTTAAGGATTCGATAACAATTAGTTTACGTTAATATTTTCACTCAAAACATTGATAATAAACAAGTTAATATCATTTTCCATTCTCCATTATTAATTCTCCATTACTTATTACCCATAAAATGTGTATATTTGTTGTGTAATATTCATTTTTAACTAAAAACAATCTTATGCAAAAAGGATTTCTTTCTTTTGTATTTTTACTAGGCTTTTTGTTCATCCAATCGCCTATTTTTGCTCAAACTGAAAACAAAGTTGCCAATGAGTTCCTCGCAATGCTTGATGGAACAGAGGAAACTGCACAAAAAGCCATCGAAAAGTTTGCTTCTGCAGAAGTAATTAAGAATGGAATGATTCCTTATGGAAAATCGGCTAAAGTTACCAAGGTAGAAGATGACTGTGTTTATTTTACCCTCACAGACGATGATGAACAAAATAAGTATTTTATTTGTACAAGCGAAGGTAAAATTACAGATTTTGATTGGCAAGAATAACTATTAGGTAATGAATAATTAATAGTGAATATTGAATAATGATAAGTTATTAATAATCAACAACTTATCATTATTCAATATTATCATTCTAAATTCATTCAAATACCCAGACAAATCATTTCCTCAAAAATATATGCTCAAAATCGAACACATTGGCATTGCTGTAAAAAGTCTTGAAACTTCCGATGCTTTATTTTCCAAATTATTTAATCGTTTGCCTTATAAAATGGAAACGGTAGAAAGCGAATTTGTAAATACCTCTTTTTATCAAGTAGGAGAAACGAAAATTGAACTTTTGGAAGCAACAGACGAAAAGTCAGCCATTGCAAAATTTATTGAGAAAAAAGGCGAAGGCATACATCACATTGCTTTTGAAGTTGCGGATATTCATGCAGAAATGGAACGTCTTAAAAATGAAGGATTTAAACTCATTAACGAAGTTCCCAAAAAAGGCGCAGACAACAAACTTGTCTGTTTTTTGCACCCCAAAGACACAAATAGCGTGTTGATTGAGTTGTGTCAGGAGATAAAATAAATATTGTCAATTTCTTCGTATTTTCGCGGCAAATATTTAAGCTCAAATCGTATGAACATCACATATTACGGACACTCATGTTTTGGGGTAGAAGTAGGAGGAAAATATCTCCTTTTTGACCCCTTTATTACGCCTAATGAAAAGGCAAAACACATTGATATTCAAGAGATTCCTGCGGATTACATTCTACTTTCGCATGGGCATGGAGACCACATTGCAGATGCCGAAGCCATTGCAAAACGTACGGGCGCGAAAGTGATTTCAAGTTATGAAATTACGGTTTGGCTGAATGGTTTAGGCATTTCGGATACTCACCCTATGAATGTGGGCGGAAAATGGAAGTTTGATTTTGGTACGGTAAAATGCGTAGTTGCAGCACATTCTAGTGGCTTCCCTGATGGCTCGTATGCAGGTAATCCGATGGGTTTTGTCATCACTACGGAAGAGGGAACTTTCTATTATTCGGGAGATACCGCCTTGACTTATGACATGAAATTAATAGCCGAACAGCATACATTAGACTTTGCTTTTCTGTGCATCGGCGATAATTTTACAATGGACGCGGTTGATGCAGCAACTTGTGCCGAGTTTATTAACTGCAATGACATCATTGGAATGCACTTCGATACCTTTGGCTATATTACCATAGAACATGAAGCGGCGAAGCAGGCTTTTGCTCAAAAAGGAAAAACATTGCAACTGATGACAATTGGGGAAAAGACGGTGAGATAAAGCGTTTTTTTCGATATTATGAGGTTATTAAGTAATTGATAATCAATAATTTTAATCATTATCCATTATTAATTATCAATTACTTAACTATTCACTACTTATTCATCGTATCTTCCCATAATTCAAGGTGATTCCCTTCCAAATCTTTGAGCCAAGTAAATTTCCCCTCTGGAAAGATTTGGATATCAGCGATTTCCCAGCCTAATGTGCGAATACTTTCGACTAATTCCTCCATGTTTAGCACACGCAAATTTACACAAAACACCCTTTCCGTGAGTTCTGGGCGATTTACATTTTCCATAATAGAAAAAACAATGCTGCTGTTTTTACCCGAAATTGCTTCTTTGTAAGGAAATTCTAACCCGTAAGTTGTTTTTCCATATTGCGAAAATTTCAAATCAAAAAAAGTCGCATACCAGTTTGAAAGGATTTTTGCGTCTTTTGCATAAATAAAAACGCCACCTAAATGTGCTATCATAAGCAGTGAATAATGAATAGTGAATAATAAATTTCCTTTTTTTAGCAAATCTTTTGCTGAAAAAAGGAAATAATAAAGCAGTGAATTACAAATAATTAATGTGAAAATCAATCGGGCTATTCTTTTTTAACATTGCCGAAATGCCACAGTATTTTTCTTGGGATAAAGTTACTGCTTTTTCCACCTTTGCCTTGTCTTCCTCTGCCACTTTGATATGATAAGTGATGCTAACATGAGAAAAGACTTTAGGGTGTTCCTCAGTCAGGTCGGCTTTTGTTTCGATGTCAAAATCGGAAAAATTCACGCGCATTTTTTTGAGCAAAGCAACAACATCCATGCCCGTACAAGCTGCTAAGGTAGCAAGCAACACCTTTTTGGGAGATGCTCCCGAATCATCGCCGCTATTTTCAGCAGTCGTGTCCAAAATTAAGGTATGTCCATCAATTTCAGACTGAAACGCCATATTCTGCGTGTTTTTGGAAAAAATATGATATGCCATATTACTACGTAATGGATAATTAATAATGGAAAATGATTTTAACTTGCTTATTATCAATATTTTGAGTGAAAATATTAATATAAACTAATTTTTACCGAATACTTATTCACAAATATATATATGTCTGAAGATAAACTTAGTAATACGAACAAAATAAACTACCAATTTCAAGAACATATTTGCTTGGTAATCAAGATTTTATTTCTGATAACTGTTTACTGTTAATTGATCACTGATACTTATCAACTATCCGCAACGCATTACATAATAAACCCCTTTTGTCCTTGAATAGGTGCAGGGATATTTTCGTCTTGAATCATTTGTCGCAAATCTATTTCAATGCTTCTTGCGATGGAGGTAATGGGTATATCGTTATAAGTTCCTTCAAAGGGATTTTCGGAATAATCACCAATTTTCTCCATCAAAAAAAAGACCCAAATCAACAAAGCAGAAAAAGGAATACTAAGCCAAAAAGCAATGCCTTCTTCACTGTGAAAAACATCTAACATTCCAAAGGGCATTAACGCAGCAAATAGCCAAGTTTGCCAAAGCGCGACAGAAGCATATTGTCTTGGGAAAGGGAAGTTTTTAATTCGCTCGCTTCTTCCTTGGTCATCGTAAAAAAGGGCAATTAATTTGTGAAATTCCATGTGGCGAAAATCATCAAAATAGCCTTTATCAGCAAATGTTTGAAGTTCAACGGCTTGTCGCCGCAAAATTTGGACTGCCATATTTGCTTTGTCGGTGTAGGATTTATACTCTTCCTCTTCAATAAAATACTGAATTTCTTCCTCTAAGGTATGAAAATAATTTTCGCTAACCGTAGGCGCATACAAACCTTTCACTCTATCTTCGGTGTGTTCCCATTCTCTTGAAAGGCGAAGCTGATGACGCAATGCAGTTAACCAAGCAAGATGCCTGTAAATCAAAGTCTTCCGAATTTCCTCAGCGTTTTCTCCCTGAATAAAAGCGCAAACAGCCGCGCCAAATGTACGAGAGTTGTTTACAATTCCTCCCCAAATTTTTCTAGCTTCCCACGTTCGGTCATAACTTGCATTATTTTTAAACCCCAAATAAAAAGCCACCGCAATCCCCAACACGCTAATAGGTTGCCAAGGCAGAGAAAGATGAACCGATGAATATTTATGGTGAACGAGGGCAAAAATTAAGGTAACAATGCCTGAATACAAAAATCCATACAGAAAAGGCTTCCTAGACCAGTTGAAGGTCATCCAAAAACTATAATTTCGCTTTGTGTACATACGTGAAAGTTGAAATTTGAAAAAGATACAAGGTGAATTTACCCGGTAACTTTCTAAGTGAGCCTTTTTATAAATATTTAGGTAGAACCATTAAACAGCCTGCTATTTTTCTTCTTCTTCCGTTGTTACCTTCTGCAAAGCCACTGCATTCATACAATAACGCAAGCCACTCGGCTCAGGCCCATCGGGAAAAACATGACCCAAATGCGCCTGACAAGTATTGCATACCGTTTCAACACGCACCATTCCGTAAGCATAATCGGCGATGTAGGCAATGGCATTTTCTTGAATCGGTTGTGTAAAAGAAGGCCAACCCGTACCACTTTCAAATTTTTGCGATGCGTCAAAAAGCAATGTATTACAGCAAACACAAGCATATAAACCTGCCTCAAAACGAGAACACATTTCCGAACTAAAAGCGCGTTCTGTGCCATGCAAGCGCGTTACCCGAAAAGTTTCTGGTGGCAAAATCTCTTTCCATTCCGCTTCTGTTTTTACAACAGTTTGGTCAGGAGTTGGATTTCCTTGCTTAATAAATCGAAGAATATCTTTCCACGTAAGCATATCATTTTTGGTAATAAGTGAGTTATCAATCAGTTGCATAACCATGCAACGGTTTCTTAACTAAAAGCAATATTCCGCTTAAAAAGTTTGCGTTTAGCGGCTTGTTTCATGTTTTTTAAATTTTAGACAAAGATACATTACTAAGGATAAATAAACAAATGCTTTATTAATAGGGAAAGAATTTGCAAAATTACCATTTGCAAATCAGCCTTCTTTTCAGTAGCTTTGAACCTATTTTTAGCTTATTTTTATGAAACAAAAGAAATTTTTTCTTGTGATGTATAGTGTTTTGGCTAGTTTTTCATTTCTTTTTGCCCAAACCACAACCCATAAATCCACGCATCAACAAGAGTATGAAGCGCACAAAAAGTTGGAGTTACAAGGGCTTTCTACCCAAACCTTTGAAACTAGCGCAACGACCCTTTCTTATAAGCAAAGTCAGGCTTGCAGCCTACAAAAAGTCGTTTATGGTTGGCATCCTTATTGGAACAATTCTTCCTCCTATTACCGTGATTATCAATGGAATTTGCTTTCTCATCTTGCCTATTTTGGCGCGGAAGTGAATCCTGCAACAGGGAATTTTGTTACCACCAATAACTGGGCTACGGCTGCCGTTGTGGATACTGCAAAGAGTTATGGTGTGAAAGTTCACCTTACAATAACTTTGTTTGCCAATCATAGCCAACTTTGGGCAAGCACTACTGCCCAGCAAACGCTGATTAATAACATTGTAACTGCGGTGCAAAGCCGCCAAGCTGATGGCGTTTGTATTGATTTTGAGGCAATGGGAGGTAGCGATAAGGTTCCTTTTACCGCCTTTATGACGAATTTGGCAACCGCCATGCACACGCAAATCCCTAATTCTGAAGTTACCATTGCCCTCGCAGCGGTGGATTATGGACCTACTTTTGATGTGCCTGCGCTTTCCGCTGCCTTAGATTTGCTTATTATTATGGGCTATGATTATTATTGGTCGGGGAGTAGCACTACGGGACCGACTGACCCGCTTTATCCTATGATTTCGGGAAGTTTTTCGATGGCACGTTCTGTAAACTATTATTTATCAATGGGTTGTCCTAAACAGAAATTATGTTTAGCGATGCCTTATTACGGAAGAGAATGGTTTACGGCCAATAATACAGTTCCAGGAACGGTGCTTTCGGATTCTACGAGCAATAGCCGAACTTACGCAACGATTCGAAATAATACTTCAGGATATTATGCAAACGCCAATTATGGCTGGAATCAAACGACTTTTTCGGACTATTATGTTTTTCAAAAACAACCAAGTGGTGCATGGAAACAATGTTTTATGAATGGGGGGCGAGGTATGAAAAAACGCCTAGATGTAGTCAATGAATATGGGATTCGCGGCATGGGAATTTGGGCATTGGGTTATGATGATGGCTATGCTAACTTTTGGAACATTATACAAGAGAAGTTTTCGGATTGTGTGGTGTTGGCTTGTAACGATACTTTATATGATATGGGCGGTCCCGAAAGAAATTATTACAACAGTCAAGATTATACATTTTCCACATTTCCTAGCACAAGTTCAGGCCAAGTACAGCTTTCTTTTTTTAGCTTTTCGCTGGATAATACTGATACTTTGTCTATTTATGATGGCACTTTTCCCAATGCGACACTCATTGGGCATTACACAGGCACAAATTCACCTAATGCTTTGACAAGTACAAATCATGCTTTTAGCTTTCGCTTTAAATCGAATAGCAGCACAACAGCAGCAGGTTGGACAGCTTACAAAAGTTGCACAAATGTTTCCAACCTAGAAGAGCTAGAAGGCGAAAATGCTTTGAAAATTTACCCTATTCCTGCAAATGATTTTTTAATTGTTGAAAATATTCCCTTTTTGAATCAAACTAAGCCTCCTTTTTTGATCAATTCATTTGGGCAAAAAATCGAACGTTCCTCTTTTCAAATTATTGAAAACAAAGGAATTATCAAGGTGAATAATTTATCCGAAGGAATATATTATTTGTATTGGGAAGGAATTGCACAAGGGGTAAAATGTATGATTTTGCACTAAGATTGAAAGTGTCGGGTTTTATCAACCACAAAGATATTCCCCACAAAAGAAAGAATTTCTGAAGTTCTTTTGAAAAATTACCAACCATTTCGCTCTTTCTTGCGTTATATGGTGTGAAATGACTTTTAAGAATTAGAAAAATAATAGATTTTTCCTTTGCCATTCTAAAAAAAGCGTTGTAGCTTTGTGGCGTTGAATGAGATAAGAAATATAAAGGAAAATATTGCCGTAATGTGAAAGCAAAGCGAGTTATTTTCTTTAAGATACATAAAAAAATTAATAGTTAGTAGGGGTTTTTCATGGTCAGCGGCAACTTCGGGAGGAAGTTGCCGCTATTTTTATGCCCTTTCTTCTAAAAAAAGTAGCCTCACCGAAAAGTGAGGCTACGTGGGGGTGTTTTGTCGCTAAATGATTCAATCTATATAGAAGAAATTGGGAAGAATAATCTACTTACTCCAATTCCATCAAATCATTTTTTCCTAATGAAGAAGGGTCGAAAGGTACAGTTAATAGCTCTTTTGCCATGGCACTTGTACTATTAGGGAAACGAATTTCATACGTTTTTCCCGGTTTTACCTTCAACTTTTTTGCAATCAACCAAGGATTCATCATTTTTAAAGCAAAATAATTAGAACCATGTTTGGCTGCGAAAGCGGATAAGTCTTCAATGTTTTCACTGACTTTTACGCTTTTATAAGGAATCGGTTTTGACATATACTTGTCATTCATGCGAATTCCGTACTTTTCAGGGTTAGACATTACGTATTTTAGGGCAAGGATTCTATATACGTAATTTTCTGTTTCTGAACGCAAATTAAGGCGATAATAGTCCTTAATTTGTTGCTTGCTAACAGCAGCACCAATTCCACCTTCGCCCGCGTTGTATGCGGCTGCGGCTAATGCCCAATCGCCAAAGTTACGGTGCGCGGATTTTAAATACTTACAAGCAGCTTCCGTTGATTTTTGCGGATGAAGGCGTTCATCTACGGTTTCGTTTACTTCCAATCCATAGATACGAGCCGTTTCAGACATAAATTGCCAAAATCCTTTCGCACCACGCGGAGAAGTTGCATTAGATAAGCCGCTTTCTGCTACAGCCAAATAAAAGAAATCTTCGGGTAAACCATGTTTTTTGAGGGTAGAAACGATTTCTTTTTGGTATCTACCACTCAATTTTAGCAACCCTTTCATTCCTTGAGTGCTTTCGCAGTTTTTAGCGATTTCAGAGGTTAAACGCCTTGTTACATAAGGATGCTCCATTGGAACACGCTCTCCACAAAATTCATAATCAGAAGGAAGGGTAGCTTTTGTTTCTTGGGTGTCAGCCTTTGTGGTTACATCAACCACTGTAATTTGAGCGTTTTCTTCTTCCTCAGCGGTTGTTGTCAAATGTTCCGCAAGAAAGCGCAAGTCTGTTCCTACGGGAAGCGGTTCTTTCAAATCACTTTTTTGAGAAAGATGAGAAGCTGTTGCCGCTACAATACCACCTAACACGAGTAGCACTGGGGTCGAATAATAAATTGACTTTGTCATTCAAATGAAATTAAAGTGAAGGCAATGCAAGTCAAATTTTGAATAGATGAGTTCCAAACGTTTTGCCCAAAAGAGCAAAACACGATTCGTATTCATACGCCTATTTTCTGTTCCTTCCTTAAAAGATTGCTCATCTTTTATTTCCAAAAGTTCAAATCAACGCATGGTTTCGGTAACTTTGTGTGTATTCATCAAAACACATTACCTACTCCGCACCAATCGTTTTGTTTACATTACCCGTACAAAATGAAATGCTTGATAAAAAGCGTTTTAGAGTTCGGAAACGATGGAACACCTTTACCAAAGTCTAAATCTAGCTTCATAAATACCTCATTTTCATACTTTTATCTATACATAATTCTCCATTCTAGTTATCTTTTCTATTTCCTTTTTCGACAAAAATAACACGGATTTGAAGTTTCAAATCCTAATTGCTAACATAGATGGGGGAACTGAGTAAGCGAACACTTTGCAAAAATCCTGTCGCAGGATTAAAAATTGGGTTTCAGCACTTTTTGGTCATAGAATTTTGTAATGCAATCTACCGCTTCATCTGCCGTATCAACCAATACAAAAAGGTCTAAATCTTTCGGAGAAATGTTGCCTTCTTGTTCTAAAAGCACTGCTTTTATCCAATCTAGCAAGCCACCCCAAAATTTCTTCCCGACCAAAACCACTGGGAACCTGTCTATTTTTAAGGTTTGAATCAACGTAAGAGCTTCAAAAAGCTCATCTAAAGTGCCGAATCCGCCCGGCAAAACCACAAAGCCTTGGGAATATTTCACAAACATTACTTTACGTACAAAAAAGTAGTTAAAGTCAATGTTTTTGTTGTCATCAATATAAGGGTTTGAGTGTTGCTCAAAAGGTAAATCAATATTCAAGCCCACAGAAGCACCGCCGTTTATATGCGCACCTTTGTTTCCTGCTTCCATAATGCCGGGACCTCCGCCTGTAATCACCCCGAAACCTACTGAAGTCAGTTTTTCACCAATTTCTGTAGCTAACTGATAATAGGGATGCTCAGGTTTTGTTCTTGCCGAGCCAAAGATAGAAACGCAAGGACCGATAGCAGAAAGTTTATCGAAACCTTCTACAAACTCTGCCATAATTCTGAACACAGTCCAAGAATCCTTCCCACTACGCTTTTTCCATTCTTCTAAACGGTCTGCAAAATACGACCCTGAATAATAATCCATACGATTTGAGTTGAGGTTGTTGGGCAAATAGAGGGTTTTTAGTGAAGATTTTACCCGAAAAAAGAGATGGCTAACAATAACACACTCCTATCTCCAACAACACTTGTTTTTACAAATTGAAGTGCAAAGGTACGAATAATCTGTAATCTTTTTACCCTTTTATTGATTTTTTTTCCACATTACATCACGCTACTTTGGTTCAGATACTAAAAAATACAGACTTGGAACATTTGATCTTTTAAAAGTACTTTAATTAAATGCCTGATTATCAGTGAATAATTAAACATTCTAAAAAAAATAGACCGCTTATTCTAGGTAATTTCCGCGAAAAATATAGCCAAAATAGGAAAAACCCAGATGTAAGATATTTGGCTGTTTTGTCGTTTTTTATTAACGCAATCTCCCTTATTATCTACCACCCTTCCTACTTTTTCCTCAAACTTGCATCTAGGTCGTAAGCGGCTTTCAAAAGCGAATCTCCTTGTGCTATTTTGCCCAAATCTTTATAAATCGAACCTAAATAGTATAAACCCCAAGCCTTGTTTACTGTCACTTTTTGATAGCGTTCAAAATAACCTGCCGCCTTTTCAAATTGTTGTTGTTGCCCAAAAGCAATCCCCAGCAAGCGCAAAGCCTCCTCATTATTTGCATCGTAGGTTAAGGCTTGTTCAAATAAATCAATTGCCCCTTTTACATCTCCTTTTTGCTCGCCTTGTACGCGCCCTTTTGCCGCATACACCGTTCCGAGCAGCGTAGCTATGTTCGCCTGTTTCGGATTTTGCCGCTTTACTTCTTGATAACAAGTGAGCACGGCATCATATTCTTTGCGATAATAATGTGCATCTCCTTTTAAGAGCCAAGCATTGGTAAAATTAGGGTGAATTTGTATTGCCTTTTCGAAATAAGGAAGTGCTTGTGAGGCAAAATTCATTTTCTCTTGTTCAGAAGTTCCTTGCTTATAAACATTTTCCATCAACATTCCCGCCAATCCGTTGTTGATTTTGGCACTGTTTTCAGACGTTTTTACATCAGTTTGGAACAAGGTCATATTGTCATACCAAGCGGCATTTCGGTTTATCGTTTTTCCTAAGAACAGCATACAAATAAGGCCAACGATGGCTAATTTAGGCATAATTTGTGTTGAAAAAAGTTGATGTATGCCAAAAACAAGCAAGCACATTGCCCCAATCGAAGGCATAAACATAAAACGCTCGCCCATTGCCGTACCAATCGGAAAAACAAGGTTGGACACCAGCGAAAAAGTTAGCAGATAGAACAAAATACCGAATACTAGGGGCGAATATTTTTGTTTTATCAAGCCAAACAGAGCGAAACAAGTCGCGCCCAAATGAATAAGCAATGAGAGCAAAACACTTGGCGAAGCGAAGGTTTGCATCGGAATGTGATAAGGATAATAGTCAGAAGTAAGCGGATGCGGAATGACTAATAATTGCAGATAGCGCAACCAAGTATAAAGTATCGTTGCCAATTTTTCGCCTGCACTAAACGCCACATATTGCCCATTTTCGATTTTCAAAAAAGGATTATTCATCAACTCATTGAC
>JBJXHA010000552.1:0-3952 GCA_046160275.1 Bacteroidia bacterium
TCTTGTGGCAAAAATATCCCAAACACTAAACGGATAGCGGTTATTTTGATGGGTAGCCACTACATTTTCATAAGGGTAATAAATCGGTTGGTGCATGTGCCATAAAAAGGCAATGTAAATCGGGGGATTTTGTTGTGCAAAAAGACTTTTCCCAACCAAAAATACCAATAAAAGCAAGATTCGATAATATATTTTCACCATATTATTTGAATGATAAGAAATTGACAGGCAAAAGTAGGGAAAAATAATAAATTGTGAAAAATGATTTTGCTTATCATGATCTTATCAAATTGATTTTAATTAGCTGCCAGATAATCAACCACTCGGATGTCAGTCTGTCCAAATTCTTACCCAACGTGGTAGGCTTCAAAAATCGCAGGTTTTTTCTTCGATTTTTTACGTTTTGTATCTCTTTTTCTCCTTTTTATATCGTATGTTCTAAGATTTGTGTACGATTTTCTATGTTTTGTACCTTTTTTTCTCCTCTTTATATCGTATGTTCTAAGATTTATGTGCGATTTTTTACGTTTTGTATCTCTTTTTCTATGCTTTGTATCGTATGTTCTAAGATTTATATGCGATTTTCTACGTTTTATATCTATTTTTCTCCTTTTTGTATCGTATGTTCTAAGATTTGTATCGTTTTTTTAGGTAACGAATGCTAGGTAGGGACTGGGCATTGCCCAGTCCCTACCTAGCATTTGCCGAAGTAGAACATAAAAAAGGAGAAACAAAGTAAAGTAGGGGTTGGGCAATGTCCAATCCCTAACTATATTTGTTGAAAAAGAACATAAAAAAGGGGAAACAAAGTAAAGTACAACTTAGTAGCAAAAATATCCTTTTCCCTTCATAATCAAGCCCTAAGCGATTATTTTTTAGGAAAAGTTAAAAATAAAAAGCAAGAATATTTGCATCTAAACAATACATTCTATAATATTGCCACGATGAAATGAATACGTGTGTTTAGCTGATAACAAAATCGAAATAAAGCGAATTTAATTTACCTATTTAATTTTTCGTATTACATGAAGCGATTATTATTCTTCTTTTTAACGGCTGTGCTATCGCTGAATGCGATGTGGGCGCAGACAAAGGTTTCGGGTACTGTATCCGCAGCCGAATCAGGTGAGGCGCTTTCGGGCGTAATGGTGGTAATTGAAGGTACCCAAGAGGGTATGCTTACTGATGATGCAGGTAAATATGAGTTGGTTGCTCCTAATGGAAGCTCAAATCTTATATTTACGTACTATGGCAGAAAAACAGTAAGAGAAGCAATTGGAGGCCGTAGCTCAATTGACGTAAAAATGGCTGATGATGCTGCAAACGTAGATGTTCAAGTAATCACAGCGTTGGGCATCAAGCGTGAGCAAAAAGCATTAGGTTATGCAGCACAAACCGTGGGTGGTAGCAATTTGAAACAAGCAGCCGAAATGAACGTAGTTCAGTCTCTTTCTCAAAAAGTCGCTGGGGTACAAGTAATTGGTTCTGGTGGTACGCCAGGTGCTTCTTCAAAAATCATTATCCGTGGTAACTCTTCTTTTACAGGTAACAATCAACCATTGTTCGTAATTGATGGTGTGCCGATGGATAACCAAACTGCATCTACTACGGCAGGTGATGACCCATTCAACCCAACGTTGGAAGGGGTAAACAACTCTAACCGTGCATTGGACATCAATCCTGATGACATCGACAATGTAACTGTATTGAAAGGACCAGCAGCAGCAGCTTTGTATGGTGTACGTGCATCTAACGGTGCTATCGTTATTACCACAAAACGCGGTTCTAAAGGAACAGGTGCTTCAGGCTTGAACATCAACTACAATACTTCTTTCCAAATTGACCAAGTAAACAAATTACCTGGAAGACAATTGACTTATGGACAAGGAAATGGTGGTGCTAGATTTGATGCAAATGGCGTAGTGAAAGATGAGGGAACCTTCTCAACAAGTAATCCTGGTGATGATGGTTTGTATTTTACAGGTGATAATGGAGAAGCAAACGGAACGCCAAATAGCTGGGGACCTAAAGTTGCAAACATTACAGGTGCAACTACAAACGACAATGCTGCAAACTTCTTCCAATTAGGAACAACGTTTAACAACAACCTTTCTGTTGCAGGTGGCAATGACCTTTCTACTTTCCGTTTGTCATTAGGTCGTACAGACCAAAAAGGGATTGTACCTAACACAGGTTTAATTCGTAACTCTGTTCGTTTGACAGGAGAAACCAAATTAAGCCCAAATCTTACGATCTTTGGAACAGCAAACTACGTAAATACAACTTCTACTATGGCACAAAATGGTAGTAACTTGGCTGGGGTAATGCTTTCTTTGATGCGTATGCCTTCTTCTTACGATGTACGTGGTTCAGGTTTTGGCGATGGTTATGAGTACAAAAATGGCGAGCAACACAATTATTTCTCTTTGTATGATAATCCATTATGGACTTCATATCACAATCCATTTACTTCTAATGTAAATCGTATTTTAGGGAATGTGTCAGCAACTTATACTCCTAAAACTTGGTTTAGCGCGGTATATCGTGTAGGTACTGACGTTTACACAGATCAAAGAAAACAAATTTATGAAGTAGGTTCTAGAGCTACAGGTGACTATAATTACCAAGGAGAATTAAGAGAAAACGTATTTACACACAGAGAGGTGTATGCTGACTTGTTATTGACATTCAAAAAGAATTTAGGTCAAAATATCCAAACTTCTTTGACTTTGGGTAACAACTTAAATAGCCGTTTTGACAAAGACTTGTTTTCTCGTGGTCGTTTCTTGACTATCCCTGGTTTCCACAATATGACGAATGCTTCTGCACTTTATACAAGTGAAGACAATGTAAATGTTCGTTCTGCAGCTTTGTTTTTTGATGCAAATGCAAGCTATAAAAGCATTTTCTTCTTGAACGTTACAGGTCGTAATGAGTGGGCTTCTACTTATTCAAAAGCGAACTTCTTCCCAGGAGCAAACGTATCTTTCGTATTCTCTGAATTGTTCAAAGAAAACAAAGTATTGTCTTTTGGTAAAGTTCGTTTGGCTTATGCACAAGGTGGTAACAACCCTCCTGCTTATACTTCTCGTACCTATTTCACTTCTCCCTTGATTGCTGATGGTTTTACAAACGGTTTTGGTTTCCCATTCAATGGTCAACAAGGTTTTGGTTATAGCTTGCTAGGAAACAAAGACTTGAAACCGGAAAGAACAATCGGTCGTGAAGTAGGGTTAGATTTGCGTTTCTTTGAAGGTCGTTTCACAGTAGATTTCACTTTCTATAATCAATTGACAAAAGACATCTTGGTATTGCGTCCATTAGCTCCATCAACTGGTTTTAACAGTTATGCTTCTAACTCAGGACAAATGCAAAACCAAGGAATTGAGTTAGTATTAGGTGCTACCCCTGTTAAAACGAAAGATTTTGACTGGACTTTAAGCGCGAACTTCACGCGTAACCGTAACAAAGTATTGGAATTGGCTCCTGGTGTAGAACAATACTCTCCTGAAGCAGGCTTTGGTGATATCGCTTCTTTTGCAGTAGTAGGACAACCTTATGGCGTAATTTATGGCTCTGCTTGGAATAGAACAGATGATGGTAAACTTATCATTGGTGCAAATGGCTTACCAACTACAGATGGTGTAAACAAACCATTAGGTAGCCCATATCCAGATTGGTTGTCAGGTATCCGTAATACTTTCACTTACAAAGGATTTTCTTTAACAGCATTGTTGGATATTCGTCAAGGTGGCGCAATTTGGGGTGGTACAGTGGCTCGTATGAACCGCGTAGGAACAGGTATTGCAACAGAAAACCGTACTGACCCAATCGTTATTGAAGGGGTAGTAAAACAAACTGATGGTACTTATCTACCTAATACAAAAGCAGTAGCTCCATATAACTATTATCTTACTGCAATTGGTGATGGTACAGGTTCTGCAAGAGAAAA
>JBJXHA010000553.1:0-2557 GCA_046160275.1 Bacteroidia bacterium
GGCAACTTTTACAGGGTTTGCTTTGCGCCCACAATGTTGTAGGTGCAGCCCCTATCAGTCCTAACAAAAGCATGAGATTAAATTGCTTGAACATAAGTTAGTGAAGATTAAAAATATATACATTGAAAATCAGAAACAAAATATAATATGTTAATTTCCCGCTCTCAAAAAGAAAAACGAAGGCTTTATAATGTTTTGAGTGAAGGAAAATGACAGAAAAGTTGCGTATCTTACATAAACGAACCGCAAATTAAATATAGTATAATTATTTTCCAAATTTTTTTAATAAATTGGGTATTTTATTTTGATAATATTACACAGCTTATAAAATAGTGAATGGGGATAATTCGGTTTGTTCCTTAAATAAAAAAAGAACTGACAATTTTGGCATTATAAAAACAGAAACGGGAACGCCCACATTTAGTGAAGGTTCCCGTAAATGATGCAATTATACGAAGATTAGATTTTTACTGCTTTTTTTACAAATTGCTCCTTTTTTGTTTCAAAAAGTAGGTAGTAAAATCCTGATAACCAGTTTTTTGTATTAATTTCGGTTTCTTTTTCATACTCGCCTTCATGTAGCAGATTTCCCAATACATCAAAAACCCTAACTTTTGCTTTTTCTGGCAATTTTAAGTGCAACTTGTCTTGAAAAGGATTTGGATATAAGACATATTCTTGTGCATGAATTGCATCTAAATCGCTTGTTTCTGAATAAGTTAAGTTGCCACAATAAGGATAACGCCCTGTTTTATTGGTATTATCTGTTGCCGAAATATAATAACTTACCGTATTACTTGGGCTGTTCAAATAAACAAATGTCCCGAAAATACCATCATTTGCCTGATTGTCAAGGTGTTGTCCATCATCAAATAAAGGGAAATTCTGAAAACCTGTATTATTTACATTGGCAAAAAGGGTAGTATTTGTAAGGTTTCCATTATCTTCTATTTGAATTTGTAGGTACAAACTGTCATTGTTTTTGTAGGTTTTAGGATTACGCAAAATTGGGCTAATGTTGTTCTGTTGTAATTGAGAAAGGGCATTGTTTCTTCTTGTGCTAATATAAGCCTTTAATCCATACGCTACATGACCGCCAATAGCTTGATTATAAGCATTTTGAAAAGTGCTAGGATTGTATCCATAATCCAAGGTATAAAAAGAATCTTGCGCAATATAAGGCTGGATTTGCGTTTGGAGTGCATCAATTTTTGGAGACAAAGCCGCCGTATTAAAATATTGTTGCGACCATTTATTTACAAAATAAGAATATTGGTCTTTATAGGCTTGAACACTTAACAATCGTGTATAAAGTGGGCGACTTTCGCTTGTGCTACCTGGATTCCATGTATAAATATTGCGCGTTCCCCAATCTTTTCCTAGCCAATCAATGCCCAAAGTATTGTCCAAATCATAAGGTAAATACTCAAATTGCCCTGTAAATTCGTTGTGATACAAATAATAATTGTTCTTATTATAAATGTAGTTGTCCCAATGTCCCATCAAAACATCAAACGCCATATATTCCAAGTAGTTAGAAACATTAAAAACTTTTTCTAGCTCACAAGGTAAACTCGCAATTGGGGTATTGTTGAGCACATCAATAAAATGCGCCAAATCGTAATAATTGTCAATGTCTTCGTTGATTTTCAAGTCATAAGCGCGTCTGCCATTTTCCACAAACTTGTATAAATTAGGGTCATTTCCCAAATATTTTAAGTCGGCAGGATACAAACATTTGTATAAATTCCCATCATTATTCCCAAATCTTCGTTGAATAAAACGCTCGTCTAGGTGTTCTACATTAGTATAAACCCCATAAAAAATACCATTAATAAATAAGCGTACATGATTCGCCCTTGCACCTACTAATCCACTCGTTCTCAATAAGTCCCAGCCTATTTTAGAACGCATGACACAAGGGTCATTGTGTTCTCCATTCAAATTTAATTTCTCAAATCCGTAATATTTTTGACCTGAAACAAAAGTATTAAAAGAAATTTTGAAAGATTTTTTTGCCGCATTCCTTGAAGTATTTCCTCTCAAACGAAAACCGATATTAGAAACGGTATCCAAAATATTTCCATTGTCAAAAATAAAGGTTGCCGAATACTCCTTATCACTCCAAACATCATTGTAAATGGCTGCTAATGAATCGCTTGGGATAAGAATGTCGATGCGTGGGAAAACGCTATCTGCATAAATTACGCCCATCGTAGGTACGCTAAGGGTAATTTGTGCAAGTGCAATGTGCATCAAAAAAATAGAAGCGAAAAAGGTAAGTATTTTTTGCATGAATTTGTTGTAGAAATTTTTATACAAAAAAAAGGTACAAAACTTATTTTGTACCTTTTTTATTGAGCTAAAACTAAATTTAGCGGTCTGGACGGGACTCGAACCCGCGACCCCATGCGTGACAGGCATGTATTCTAACCAACTGAACTACCAAACCGAATATTATGTAAGAACGAAGTGAAAACGGCAAGCTAAAAGTAAAAATTTAGCGGTCTGGACGGGACTCGAACCCGCGACCCCATGCGTGACAGGCATGTATTCT
>JBJXHA010000554.1:0-5555 GCA_046160275.1 Bacteroidia bacterium
TACTTTACCTGAGTAGGGTCCATAAAAATTTGGTTGAAATGCTAACTTAAAAGTGTCTTTTGCTCCAAATCTTTGCAAGAAATAAGCAATTTTTTCTGATGCAAACTCTGATACAAACTCGCCATTACGAACTAAATCATATAATACGGAAAGCAACATTGCTCTGGCGGGTGTTAATTTCACTCTTTCTTTTTTTATGGTTTCCTGTATAACAGCATTTGGCTCATAAATATAAATATTGCAGTCAACATCTGCTAAATATCTTTCCAACATCTGTTTCACCCTGCTCCAGTTTAGACCACCATTTCCTGCGCCAAGTGCTGGAATAGCAATTGATTCTATATTTTTTTCTTTGATAATATTTACAAGTTCCGTTAATCCCGCTTCAATATATTGATATTCAGAAGGTAATCGCCAATCAGTTTTTGTAGGAAAATTAATAATAATTTTTTTGCCTAATAGTAATGTTTTTTCCTCTGTTACTAATAACTGACCAATAGTTAGTTCTTTGTTTTTACAAACATCAGAATAACGTTTGAAATTATTGGGAAACATATTTTTAAACTGTAAAGCAATGCCTTTACCCATTACACCAACAGTGTTTACAGTATTCACCAAAGCATCTGCTTCGCTTTCTAACAAGTTGCCTATTTTGTAATGTATCATAATTTAAAAATAATATTCTGGTTTAACAATTACTTTGGAAGCACCTTCACCAAAGTCAATAATCTTTTTTTGTGCGTTTTCGTTGTAGGTTATGTAACCTAAAATACCTGTTGGGGCAATGTCACCTAAAACTAAAAACTCTGCTTCTTTCCTACGCTTTTTGTCCAAATCATTTTCATCTATCCAATACTTGGATTTGATAGCGTTTTCGTCAATGATGCTGTTGATATTTTGAACATCAGAATTCGTATATTGAGAACTAAAACTATTAACTGCGTGACCATCTGTAAAAACAAAATCCAATTTCAAATCTATAATTTTTTGAACTGAACTCACACAATAAACAATATTTTCTGCTGGGGTTGGCGTAACCGTATTGAAACCATTTTGGATAACGTAAAGCATTGGCGTTCTTACACCAAAATAAAAGGGAATATAATCTCCTAACTGCCTACCATTGTTCAATAAAAAACTACTTCGTGTAGAAATCAAACTACTATCCCCAATAGGAACATAATTAGGATTTGCATTTGTCGAAGTTAGATGAGTGATACCATTCTGAAGAATATGTGGAATATTCTCAATATGCGCCATCCTAAACAAGTATATTTTACTTAAATTTGGCATTATACAAATGTAATATAATCAATACGTAGTTTGTTCTTGTCTTTGCTCTCACTAGTTTGTTTTTAACCTGGCCGCACAATGCCCCCTTTACATTTCATTCTCCTCCCTACAAATATAAGTATTTTCCCTGAAACGACAAAAATGAAGGCTTTTTTTCTTTTTTACCTAATCATTTCGTGTTCGGGACAGTCCACACGAATTTCAGATTCGGCAAGTTTTGTGTTCAGCAAATTGCAATAATGAGTTTCATTTTCTACTTTATAATAAGAACAAGTAAAACACATTCGTTGAATGGTAATAATTCCCGATTTATTTAGGTCATAAATCAACTTCAACAATCCGTTAAGCATGATTGTTTTTTGTTCTTGCGTCAATTTTTCAATGGGTTCGTCCATGGAAGAAGCAAAGAAGGACGCTTTTTTAGCAACCTTTTTTCCTTCGACAGTAAGCGAAAGTGTGTAACTTCTTGTGTCAATAGGATCTGTTTCTTTGGTAACTAATTCTTTGGCAAGTAAAACCCTAACGCTATCGCTAATCGTGGCTTTGGTCATATTGAACTCGTCTGCCAAATAGCCTACTTTGCATTTCTCCAAGGAATGAAAGTGAATGAAAATTAAGATTTGAATTTGTATTGGGCTTAATGCGTTTTCTTTGCTTTCATTCCATAATAACACTCTGAATGCTTCCGAAACTCGCTCTAAAGCCACCACAATACGGCTTTCAATTTTTTGATTTTGCTCGTTTAAGTGAAAAGATGATTTCTTCATGTTTCCTCCGCTTAATTTTGTGTCATTTGCTTATTAACCAAAAAGGAGTATATTTTTTGATGATGGATTTCCAATTTATTTTGGCTACATCATCAAAAATATACCCCCATATAAGACTGTTCCTCACTTTACCGTAGAATGATTCTATCTCCATTCGGTTTGTGATGCCAGATTTTAATTGCAATTTTCCATTTCAATAATGAAATAGCCTTTTTGCTCAATTTCCGCTTTCCATGATGCTCTTAAGGCTTCGATGTGGCAAAACCTACATTCTTTTGATGTTAAGGATTGCCCTTCTTGTCCTTTGATTTCCAAATATTCTCTACCATAACCGTGGATGATGGTAGGCTCCTTAATCTCTGCGGGCGCGATAATGTCAAAGTGCATCACGCTGCCGTCTTTTTTGGTTACGTAAGTATCCCAAACTGCAACTTCCATTTTTTTTACTGTTTTGTTGATTGATTGAGCCTTTGCGGTAAAACCTGCAAAAAGGACAAATGCAATCAATGTGATTATTAGTTTCATTTCGATAAAAAATAAAGCCCTACAAAGATAGGAATCCTATCTTTACAAGGCAAATAAAACTATTTAGCCTTTTACATCAGCCATAGACGCGCCAAAATTGATGTGCAATACATTTCCGTCTGGCGTTAACAAAGCGGGAACAGATTTTACGCCTGCTTCTTCTGCTTCTGCAATACGGTTACGGTCTTCACCAATGTGAACAACTTCTACGTTGTCAGCACCAATTAGCTTAACGATGTCGTGCTCTGCACTCACACATACCGGACATCCTGCGTGATAGAAAATTGATTTTGCCATTACTTTATGGATTTAATTGTTGTTTAGCATTATTGCTGGCGCAAATGTAGTAAGGAATCCTAACTAAACAAATTATTTTGAAAATTTATTTCTGAATAGGCAGAAAATCATTGGTATTTGTTTTTATCTTTATTGATAGGGGAGTAGTCCTTGCGTTTCGTTTTCCTCGCCACAAATATAAATATTCCCGCTTGAAACGACAAAAATCGTGGCAAGCTGCTCTTCTTTAAGCAGTTGGGATTTCGTTTTTTATTACTTTTAACAAGTAAAGCAAGTTGAAACGCGCTAACATCGTATTAGAATAGCTAAAGTATCCCGCTTGCATTTTTTTACCACAAAGTTTCACAAAGTATTTTCCACTAAGATACACAAAGCTGCTGTTAATTTCTTTTCTTTGTGTTGTGCCTGAACTTCTGCTACTTTGTGGTTTTTCTCTTAAAAAGGTATTTTCTTTGCTTCAATCGTTCCTAATCCAAACAAAATAATACGAATATTTCAGTGATTTTTTTTATAAAGTTCGATTTTCCTTCCGTCAGGGTCTGAAATGACTGTCAGAAAGCCAAATTCAGTCAATATTGGCGCTGAAAATGCGATATCATTCTTGCTAAGAATTTCCAGCGTTTCCTCAAAATTATCTATTGCAAAACCTAAGCGTAGGCTTGTATCTGCTGCTGTTTGGCTTTTTTTCAAGGGATAAATTTCTAACACCATTGTTCCTATTGTTGCTGAATAATGCAGGGGAGAATTACCGTGTTGATGATAGTCGAAGGTCAAACCCAGCAACGCATAAAAGTCTGCAAGCCGCTTTTGGTCGTTTGTTCGAATTACGATAAGTCTTATTTCCATTTGCTAAGTTGATTTTGACTAATCCCACATTTTCCTCAGCCACAAAGGTAAAGATTTTCCCCTGAAACGACAAAAAACGCACTTTTATGTAGTTGCTGCTTATTAATTTCAGTAAATTAATTGCACTTAAAACGCTTGTTGTACGGGAGTCCGCTTCAGCTGCCCGCCATTGACAACAACTTCGTTTTTGCGCTGATGCGGCAGCTAAAGCAGCCGCTACAAAAGGGCTTATGTTGGAAACCCCTACAAATCAATAAATTACAACAAAATGTAGAGGTGTCCTGTGTACACCCAAAATGCAATAAAACGTAATTTACCGTGTAATAAATTATCCAGTCCTTAATTACCTCATACAAACCCCACAAAATAACCCAAGTAATACGAACAAAATAAATAACCCATTTCCAAAAATACATTTACTTGATAACCAAGGCTTTATTTCTGATAACTGTTTATTGTTAATTGTTCACTGATACAAACCCTGCATAAAAACCCTATCTTTGCCTTACAAAAAGTCTAAAACACCATGTCTCAACTCGCGCTCTCCCTCATACAAGAAAGCATCCGCACCCAAAACCCCTACTTAGACTTAGGGTGCTGCGGACTGAATGATGCCTTCGTGGCCGAAGGTACAGCGATAGATATAGCCTTGCGGCAATGCACGCATCTCAAAACCCTGATTTTGAGTAATGAATGGTATGATAGGGAGAAAGAACATTGGGTAAACAGCCAAAATATAGGCGAAAAGAATTTTTTTGCTGCTCACCCACCCGCCCTTCCTTTGCTGCGTCAGTTGGAAGGGCTGCGCTTTGGGGGAAGTGGAGGTGAAAAATGGCATATTACTGATATGGCTTTTGTATCGGGGCTTCAAAACTTACGTTTTTTAGAATTTGCGTTTACTCAAATCATTGAAATTAGGGGTTTGGAAACCCTCATTAAGTTAGAATATCTTGATGCTCGCGTTAATCAAATCTCCGAAATCAAAGGACTCGAAAATCTTCCTCATTTACAACAACTTTATATTTCCTCTAATCAAATTCCCGAAATCAAGGGACTCGAAAACCTCCCTCATTTACAACTGCTTGATATTTCAGATAATCAAATCTCTGAAATTAAAGGACTCGAATCCCTCAGTAATTTACAACAACTTGATATTCACAATAATCAAATCTCCGAAATCAAGGGGCTCGAAAAGCTCCTTCATTTACAACAACTTGACATTTATAATAATCGACTCTCCGAAATAAAAGGGCTCGAATCGCTGACTCATTTACAACAACTTGATATTCACAATAATCAAATCTCCGAAATAAAAGGGTTCGAATCGCTGAATCATTTACAACAACTTGATATTTCAGATAATCAAATTTCCGAAATCAAAGGACTCGAAAACCTCCATCGTTTACAACAACTTTATATTTCGTCTAATCAAATCTCTGAAATTAAAGGACTAGAAAACCTCCGCCATTTACAACTACTTTATATTTCAGATAATAAAATCTCCGAAATCAAAGGGCTAGAGGCACTCCATCATTTGCAACTACTTTCTATTCCCTTTAATCAAATCTCCGAAATCAAAGGACTCGAAAACCTCCATCACTTACAACAACTTAATATTTCATCTAATCAAATCTCGAATATTCAACCGCTTTTGCCTTTCATTCAAGGAGAAACTAGGCACTTGCAGGTGGTATGGAAAGAAGGGTATCTAACCAAAAATGGCGAAATTAATGTAAAAAATAATCCCTTCACAATTCCGCCCGCGGAGATAGTAGCGCAGGGGAATGAGGCAATCTTGGCTTGGTTTGAGGAGGCAAAAAGCATAGG